>NZ_AZQX01000391.1:0-31236 GCF_000568385.1 Halomonas sp. BC04 | reverse complement strand
CCCAAGAACAAGGCGGCCACCACGATGGCCGGCGATCACGGCTACTCTGAAGGCCGAAATTGATTCCTAAAAGTTATAGAACAGCGAAAGAAGACGCTCTGTTCGGGCATTGGCCGGCTGACTCTCACGCCGCAAATGCTGCTCCTGACGGTCGGTGGCCGCAACACGGGGCTTCACAATGCTCGATCAGCGCCCTCATGAATGAGGCGGGCTCAGGAGCCCTGAACACCGCAGGTGCTGCGCTTATTGCTTGAATTCAGGATCTACTAGGCTAAAAACCTTAGGCACCTTACGCGAATCTTGCAATTTACTACATTTTTTCTGGTCAAGCGCTACTTGGCGTTGAGACCCCATTACCGAAATCAATAGATAAACCAACATAGGAGCAAACATCCACTTCTGACGCATGGCAATGCCGAGGTTGGCAGTTGTCATAGCCAACACGGCCCACGCGGCAAAAGCATAAAGCCAAAGAAATATTCGTGTATCTTGCACTGGACTCTTGCGACCTTTCCAGATTGACAACCCGCCGATCAAGAAAAGGTACATTAAAATAATATTATCAATAGCAGCAGCCAGCTGAAAAATAGACCGCGCTTCAAAAATTAGCGGGCGAAACATATAAGTAAATAGCTGCATAGGCAAGCTCATGGAAGAAATATTCACACTACTACCGCCTTGCAGATTGTGCCCTTGGCGACGCTCTACATAACTCATCAGGGCATCAAGGTCCGTAGCTTCACCAACGCCAGTATATTGCAATGCAAAGGGAACAAGTGATAGACCAACGCCGACACTTATCGTACCAAGTAGTATTCTGCTTATCACAGGCACTTTAGCATGCAGGGCAAATGCCACACTGAGCGAAATTATCATTATACCTGCCATATGAGGGCGAACAAAAAACATGGCTAATACCGCAAATGCCATCAAACAAGCTCTTTTCCTTAAGTTAATGGCCGCCCATAGCGCCAAGCCAGTTGCCATAAAGGAGATAGCATCCTTACCAATAGCGGACGACCAGAAGCTGACGGAAGGGAGCAATAAAATCAATAAAGCAAGCAACCGAAGCCTATGCCGCTTATTCGCTGTAACGGCGTTAAGTGCGCCAGAAAAGGCTAACAAACCGACATATCCAAATATATTAAATACCAAAAAAACGCCAATCAACGACAGTCCAAAATAACCGGTAAAGATAGAGGTAAGAGCTATAACAGAGTGAGTACCGACATTAAGGAATGATACGCCCCCCAAGAAAGATGCTCGATAATACATCAATGCATCGCCGCCATCATTCAATACATACCAGAGATAAACCATGCACCATAGGGTATGCCAGGCATAAAGCAATACGCCAAACTTTCTCGTCAACTTGAAGTATCTTGGCAATAGCAGCGACAGCGACAGCCCCGTAATCAAAACAAGAAAAGCACTGAAAGCATGCCAACCGGTAGACATCAACTCCATGTTACGCCATCCTTCTTTGGATACAATTCAAATCACCCATTACTCAGCCAATCTGAAACATCAACACATCCCTCACAGATGATACTGCCAATTCTATTTCCTGCTCAGGTTCTCTTGGCCGCGCTTCGCAGGATATTCGCCAAGCGGGGGGCCTGCGCCTGCAATGAATAATGCTGCTCCACGGCCTGGCGGCCCCGCTTACCCAAAGATTGGCGTAGTGCGGAATCCTGCAGCAGCTCACCAAGCACTTGCTTCCACTCCCCCATGTCATCCGCGAGGCGGCCACACTGCCAATCTTGCACAATCTCCACGTTCACGCCCACCGGCGACGCGACCACCGGCTTGCCGCCGGCCATGTACTGGATCAGTTTGTAACCGCACTTGCCACGCTCCCAGGGGCCATCGAATAGGGGCATGATGCCGATATCGAAGCAAGCGATCGCCTCTGCCTCGGTTTCTTCTGACCACGGCAACACTTCTACGGGCAGGTCACCAAACTGCGACACTAGCCGAGGTTGTGCCCCCACCAGCACCAGCCGCGCACCATACTCACGGTGCAGCGCTTCCAGTACAGGCTTGAGTTCCAATACATAGCGCTGGGTGGAAGGGGAACCGATCCAGCCGATCACCGGCGATCTTTCCTCGTCAGAGCCTTTCGGCTCGCTTACCGAATAGCGGCTGGCATCCACCACCGTTGGCACGCGCTCGATGCACTTTGCCCCAGCCTGCAGGGCACGCTCGGCCAGATAATTGTTACCACAGATCACGGCAGCAGCATTAGCCATTACCTTGTCGATTTTTCGACCCAAAAAGATGCGAATCGGCCAATAGGGTGAAAGGTCGTACTGATGAAAGACCGCATCATCATAATCTATTACGTAAGGCACACCCTTTGGCATTAACCTCTTCTCGATCCAGTATGGGACATAGGGAAGACCCTCCTTTTCAATCCAAAGTAGTAGTGCCTGCTTGCCCTGCAGCAGGTGCCGTGCACGTTGTTTATAAAGTCCAGCCAATAAAAATGGAGACCGTTTTTTTCCAGCATACAAGCAACTCAAATACTCCTCGTCAAACAGCGGAAAAGAAATAATATCAATACCTAATCTTTTCAGAAAAGGGATATATTGAAGAGAGCGCAGTCGAGTGCTAGCCCCTAAACGAGAGTACTTAGAAAATAATATAATTTTCATGAATCACCTTGGACACCAATAATAAAAAAGATACATTCCAGGAAAAAGGAGAAATCATTTTTTTATTTTGCATAAAATAAAGTCAAGACTTTTTGCGGAGCAATAACTAACCAACCCATCAGCCCTTCTTGCGCTTATGCTCATTGCCAACCTTTTAAGCCATCCGCAGCCATTACCCGATGCCGCATGCTGTCGAAAGAAAAAATACTTATTTGGCTTCTTAGAACTTTCATCAAGAATTTTAATTGCAAAATTTTTCTTCCATGCGACATACCTTAAGCTCAACTGATCTCTCGAAGAATAATTTATTAAAAAAAAATACCATTCATTCATTAATTCAATAACAGACTCATCATTGTGCATCCTTAAAAGTATGTTGTTTTCATTAAGACCGTTTTTTTTTGGATAGCCTTCGTCTTCAAACATTTTTTTTAGATCAATCATTTTAGAATAGGATATCTTGCGAGTTTCATAGCACTCCTTAAGCTCATCATAAATACAATTTCTAAATGGATGCTTAGGGGCAAACAAAGAAGAACTTTTAGAGAGCCGGAGAAATAACTCATCAGGATTATTTTTTATTCCAATATTTGAATCTATGTAAAGGCTATTATCATAATGTGAAAGATAGCGGTGGGGCAACAACTTAAACTTTCTATTCATCAAGTTAGGTGGGGAGCAATTATCCTCTACATGTATAAACCTCCAAACCTTTGAAGATAGATTTTTCTGGTCAGTGAAGCAAATATAATCGCAGTTTTTACTAACAACCAAGGGATCTAACAGGTTATCATAAAGACCAAACATAGCTGTATAAACAATATTTTTATTCATAAGCCACCGGGTTATATGGTTCCGGATAATCAAAAATGAGCCTGCGGAATTATCCATTGCTGACAGCAATGGAAACTCTGCAGCAGTTCATCCTGACACTGGGGCTCCTTGTAGGCCTGGGAGTAACGGGTACGAGTTTTTTCATAGAACTGCTTGCCTTGCCATGGGACACCTCGTTCAGTGTGTACTGCCTTAACGGGGTGTCCACTGCTCCTGGGCAAGATCACATCCGCATGATTCCAGTATAGCTACAGGCTGGCATTATGGCAGATCAACATGAGTAATTAGAAAAACCAATTAAAGTCAGATTTTTTCATAGAAAAGTTTAACAAAACGCCATCTGAGTGAGTCGGGAGCCTTCATTAACAGTCCAAATGCTTCGCTTAGAAGCCTCTGAGAAAAAGTCTTCCTGATTTTATTTCGAGAATTTAAAATCCTAGCATACTGCAATGAAAGACTTTCTTTATTTGTAAACTTTTTTCTTGCATAAGATTGAGCGTCAAGTTGCATTCTTCGCAAAACAGAAGGATTTTTATACAATTTCTCAATAACACTGACCCAGCCAGACAAATCTTCAACCGTTACTGATATTACATTATCGCCAAGCATTTCCTTCAAATGAGGAAGATCATTCGCAATAGGCATAACTCTCAATAAAGCAGCTTCTACTAATACCAGACAAAATCCCTCAGATCGTGATGGTAAGATCAAAACATCTTGAGTACGAAAAATGTCATCGCGTTTCTCATCAGATAAGTAGCCATGGAAAATAACTTTGTCGTTGTTTTTTAGATTTTTCAATAGGGCCTCATCTGGTCCATCACCAATTATGTTGAACTGGTAGTCTATTTTCCTTGCATCTAACTCCTTCACCAGCCTTGGAATAAATTCTATGTTTTTGTGGGTGTTTTCAAATCGCCCTACAAAAGCAACTCGGATTACACCATCGTTAACGATAGGCTTGAAAGTATCTAAGCGGGTACTTGCATCAACAACAAACACTTCTTCTTTTAACAATACAAACCCTAAAAAAGAAGCAATATTTTGCCACTGCGATCTCATCGCCTCAGTGTTATAAAGCAATATATCACAACTATTGATATAATAGAACGAATTGTAAAATCCTGGATAGTGCGTGCTATTCAACACTGATACTTTAAGAACTGAGTCGGGTATTAATGGAAAAGCCATCTGAGCAATTTTGGAATTGAAGGTAATCAACGCATCCGCATTTTGTTGACATACCCATGAGACAAATTCATTACATAGTAATTTTTTATTTCGGCAATCTTCAAAAACCTTAACGGCATCATCTCCTTGGAAATATTTTCCTCTACTTCTACTATCAGAACTTTGGAAAATGAATGTCTTTACACTATACCCTAATGTTTCTAATAAATACTTTGTATTTAGCCGCCTGGTTTCCATACCACCCCCTCCAGGAGAAGGCGCTGGCATCAGTATAATTGGTTTATTCATAAGTATCTCCCAGCAATGGTGGCTAAAGGTCTAAGCGATCATTTGGGACTCGAAGGCCTCGGGACTGATCATCCCTAACCCCACTGGCCGGCGTTGTCGATTGTAGTCCATCTCAATGTACTCGAACACCTGCCGCCGCTTGGCCTCCTGGGTCGCGAACCGCTCGCCAAGGATCGCCTCGTCTCAGTGTACTGCCCTAACGACGTGTCCTCTGCTCCTGGGCAAGATCAATCCACATTGTCTGCGATGTCCGTGGCTTGCCTCTAAGGAACCGCTGAATAATTCGTCGCTGAGCAGCTGATGCGCTCAGCGCATCAAATTTCGAGCCTCAGCGGTCGATTTCTGACCACCTCAGGTGGCCTATTTTCCCTGGCAGCCGGCCTACCCGGCCGCCAGGCCAGATTCAAGACGCACTGGCCTCGTCAATTCGGCCTTCGCATCGATTAGCCAGCACCAGGTTCGCCAGACCGAACAAGCTGAACAGCTGCGCCTGGTTCTTGGCCAGCCCCTTGTAGCGCACCTTCCGGTAGCCGAAGAGGTTCTTGATGACATGAAACGGGTGCTCAACCTTGGCGCGAATGCTGGCCTTCGCTTTCTCGAACGCCTGCAGCAGCGTTTTCATGGGGCTGTCTTCCATCTTCTTGATGGTGCCGCGCTTGGCGGCAACACAGCACCGGGAATCCGGGGCATCCTTCTCTTCGTCCAGGTACTTCCACATGCCGGTGTAACCCGCGTCGCCGTATACCCGCTTGTCGTCATCTCGGACCAGATGACTCGTCATGGTGACATCAGCGACGTTGGCCGAGGTGGTAGCGACACTGTGGGTCAGTCCGGTCACGGCATCGACGCCGATATGGGCCTTCAGCCCGAAGAACCACTGATTGCCTTTCTTGGTCTGCTTCATCTCCGGGTCGCGCTGCTTGGCCTTGTTCTTGGTGGAGGGTGCCGCCGCCACGATGGTGGCGTCGACGATGGTGCCCTCGCGCATGAACAGGCCCTGCTCGGCCAGGCTAGCGTTGATCTCCTCGAAGATTCGTTGGGTCAGGGCATGTTTTTCCAGCAGGTGGCGGAAACGTAGCAGCGTGGTGGCATCGGGCACGCTCTCGATGGCCAGTCGATACCGATGAAGTCGCGCATGGCCTGGCTGTCGTAGATGGCATCCTCCAGCGCTTCATCGGCAAGGGCATACCACTGCTGAAGGAAGTAGATTCGCAGCATGCGTTCCAGACCGATGGGAGGGTGCCCACGCTTGCCTACCGAGTTCGGGAAGTAGGACGGCGACAGCGCCTCGATCAGCCGTGGCCACGGCACCACGGCATCCATCTGGGCCAGGAACCGCTCGCGGCGGGTCACTTTCTTCTTGTTCTGGTGCTCAACCTGGGCGAACGAGATCTGCTTCATCGGGTGGCTCTGTCAGATAGTAGCGGGATGGTCAGATTCTACCCCACCGGTGGCCACGAGGCAGCGCCGGCGGGATTTATGCAGCGTTTCCTTAGATAACCCCTAATCACAAAAAACACATCTACGCCAACATAGCCACCGGAAAATGAAGAAAAGCCAGCATGGAAAAAAATTACAGGAAGGACGGCAATCGCTCGTAACCCATCAATTTCGCGTCTATATTCCATCTTCAGCCGGCTCTTTTCTTAGTTTAATCACGTTAGTGCTCGATAATAATCATTATCCAACCAGGGGAAATACACGAAAACCACCTCATTCATCAGGGTGTCGAATGAGGGTGTTGAACCGGGTGGCGGCCGGCACCGGCCTACTTCAACGGCATCAGATCGCTTGATACCCGAGCGATATATTTCCAATCCGGCTTTCAAGTCGTCCTTTTATAACCTTTCTGCATCAATATTGATCGCCAGCGTATCAGTGGTCGTCGCCCGTCGTGTGGCCGCCTTGTCTGCTGTGGAGATCGTGGTGATACCGGACACCTTAGGTCGGTAGGAGCGGACATTTCAAATAGGGGTTAACATGCACCGACAACGTCGCCGTCAACTTGAGCACATGCTCACGCGTCCACACCAGGCTCCACCAGCCGCCGCTCAAGCAGACAACGCAACCCGTGCAGCACCTGATAGGCATAGAGGCTCAGCAGCAGGCCACTGATCTTGCCCAATGAGGTCGGGAAACGGCCGTCGATGCTGTCGCCCCCGGCGATCTCGAGACACTCATCTTGGCACTGGGGGTATGTTTCATACTTATGAGACACTTTTTTTGACATGCTTTCTGAAAAAATTAAAAAGTATGAAATAAGTTGCATACCTTGCTTTAGTGATTAACGAAGCGTTCGTTGTAAAAAACATTATTAATAAAGAATTAGAGGCATGCTTGTGACGATTCGCGATCGCCACTTTTAAAGCAAATCGCATCATCCCTTCGGACTCATTGCCGTGAGCTACAATATCTTTTTTATACTTATTAATCAATGCAATATTGAATCTAAGCTTTCTCTTTATGTTACGGCTTATAGCACCATCCGAAATTCTATATTTCAAAAACGGCTTTCCAGATCGCACTATCTTAAAAGACTTGCTGCACCTCAGGATAAATTCTTTATCTTCTGTAGACAAGAATTTCTCATCAAAACACCCAGAAACATCAAACACATTCCGCCTTATCGCCCAGCCGGAAGGCGGGGATAAAAAATCAAGCCCAAGCGAACTGGGGAATTCCACATCACAAACCAATTCAAAAACACCAAGATGTTTTCCTGAGCTAGAAATTTTAACAAAGTTAGAAAGATGAATATCAACCTGATGATGTTCCATCAGCTCTATTTGTTTTTCTACTTTTTCAGGGTACCATACATCATCATCATCGCAAAAAAAAATTATATCACCCGTTGAACAACGTATTCCTGTATTTCTAGCCGCAGGCAGCCCATTTCCATGGGACTTTACAACCTTAAGCCGCTTATCCGAAAACCTCTGATTAAGACCATTTACCAAGCTTTTTGAGTTAGGATCCTTGGCATCGTTGACAATAATCAATTCAAACCTCTCATAAGTTTGTCCCAAAATACTCGCAATGGCATCAGAGAGGAAAGCATTAGTTCCCACTGTAGGAACTATCACTGAAACGTATTTTTCCCAACAAGCTTCCATGGGTCACCCCATTTTATTAAGGCTCATGCTTGGTAAATTTATTAAGGCAGGTAAACACAAAGCAAATTATCATTATAATAATCCACCATAACAGCTTTATCTAATGCTTTTCCAGCTTTCTCAAGCTTTTCTAAAACATATCTTTTATCAAATCCAGGGAATTTTCTATGGTGGTATTTCCATTGATTCCTTTTATCTAATCTTATAGGGATAGCTGTTTTTACCTTCAAACCAAGGAATTTTAACATTATCTGTAAATGACTAGGATGATTTTCCTCACCGTGCCTCTTTTTATTTCTAATCGCTGCAGTGTTAACTACATTTAACAAGGCCTGAAAGCTGTCATTTTCAAAATTAAATAAAAGATCACTAGCAAGACTTGATACTTTTTCCGCCTTATAGCTTTGTGGATTCTTCGCCCTTAATATATTTACCACCTCAGAATAATCAGAGGCTTTTATGCCTAGCTGGTTGGGCAGCCAAATATCTAACCTCTCGTTACTATCCGGCTTATAGTTAATGACCTTCGTTCCAGAAAGAGTAGCTTCAATGGCAGTTGTACAACCATCATGAATAACGGCTTCGGCAGCAATTAGCCAAGGCCCCACGGATCCTTCATCGTCCACGAATATGTTTTCCACACCTCCGAAAACCTTTTCATAATAGGACCTGTCCTCTGATGGATGAGGCCTATAAACAATTTTCAAGTCGGGGAAATCAATCACCAATTTGTGGGCGAGCTCAACCATGTAGGAAAGCTGTCTAGTATAGTGACAAAAAATCTCAACACTTCTTACACGTTCAGCAGAATCTAACGGGTTATAGCCACCAAGCTCAGAAAAAACATAGCTGACTCCTTGTCCATGATTGCAAACCCCGTACCTTCCATTAATCAATATGAAGCGATTGTATTTATTTTTAATTCGGACGACATCCTCTTTATAATACGACCTGTATTTATTTTTATACAAATCAAATCTTGGATGACCAGTTACCGAAATGTTGATATTTGACGAACGCCCTTCATCGAATTTTTTTTGGTACTCACCCCACGTGCAAATTTCATCATTTTTATCAAAGAAGTCTAGATTATACTGCCCCAACAAATTTCTCCCCCAGTCTGCTGGCTCTCCTAGGAAAACTGCACCTTCTTCATGGAGATAAACGACGTCAATTCCTCTCTCCTTTAAACAGTAATACCTTGCGCCATCCTCAACATTAGACCTCCTCAAAAAAATATTCTTTCCGACATAGACACCACCTTTAAACGCCGGAACAATTGATTGAATAAAATCATGCTGACCTATAAATATTTTATCGCCGGGCTTAACGAGCATCACAGAAAAGAAAAGTCTGTAATCAAGCTCTCTTGCGATAGTTTCTATTGGGAAAAGATAGTTCATAAAGTTTCTCTTAAGTCCGTTCGCAGTTCGGAGAAAACCTATTGTAACTAATCGTTCTACTGAAACACCTGAGTTTCTAGAATTTGGGTAGACCGGCGATTGCTCGCCCCCCCCCCCCCTCAGATCCGGGCATGCACAATTTGATGCACCCAACTCCTCAATCATTAGCTTTGCTAAAGGCTCAGCACCGTTGCATGATGCCCGCAGTGGAAGTACCTCAACGCTCATGACTTTTACTCTTAACAGAAGCCGCTTGAGGCAGTTTGAGCCGGCTTCAGACAGCATACTTCGGTGGGCCTACCAATATCTCATCATGAGCTTATTTTATAGTGAACAATACTCTCTTCTGAGTAGTAAATATCCGCTGGCAAAGCTGAGGTATTATCTTATTTATTTACTATCTAACAATCCACACCGAACCCACTTCTCAAGATATTCCTCTACCCTTTCCAAAGGCAGCCCAACTCTTACAGCCAGCATGTTCATGCTTGTAGGTCTTGATAAAGTTGGAATTATATCCATCAGTAGTCTCATACGTCGGCGCTCATCATCAGGGATATCACCAAAGGCGACCTGGCCAGGGTCAATGTAAAGATCATACTCTGGATGGGATAAACAAACATTCCCGGAAAACCGTTTTCTTACGATGCCGCCAGACTCCAATGTCTCAATGGCTTGTAACAGTACTCCCACTGCCTCTTCAAGACATGCTTGACTCATTAGTTCCACACTATCCAGGTCGGTGTGGTATTCCGGATAAGGGAAGCGGGACAGCGATGCCATGGGAATACCATAGGCTTCCCAGATATACTCGTCATTAATAAGAGCACTCTCGAACGCCCCGGTGTGGTGACGACAACCGCTCTTTTCCAGTGCCTCGGCCAAGGCTATCTCTATATTGGATTCCTTGTGTCGCGAAAATTGTAAGGACAACTCAGTCGGCGAACCAAGCATCTCCAGCATCACGCCTTCTAACAGTTGTGTGCGCTCCTCATCCGACAAGTGCCCAAGATAATATTCATTGCCAATGATACCCGGTGCCAGCACCAATCGGTAGCTGAAATTGGTCTGCTGCTTGCGCTGGCGCAATGCTTCGAATAGAGCGACTCCTACTGCAACCCCTGCGAGTCCGTCATTCGCCACTCCAGGGTGATCCAGGTTAGCACCAAAGACGATGGTTTCGGGTGAACGCCCCTCAAGGGTATAGTCGAGAACCCGTAGCGTTCCTGGAGCTTCCTCAGTTTCGATCACCACATCATAACTACCTTCTTTTAGAGAGTCGTAAAATGTTCGCGGAACACAGAATCCCCAGTCTCGATCGTAGCTGCGAAATAGTTGTCGAAAATGAAACGGTATAGCATCTTCGTAACGATGATCATAGTGAAGGTGTTGACGTAATTCCTCTCGATCGACAGTTCCCACAAATGGCTTCGATAATGCCATCACTGCTAGAGGATGATGAAGCCCATCGTATACTGTACGCCTCTGGAAACTTATACGAGCAGTTTTAACGTCCCATTTTGGCGGAATCACCCATCCGTTATAAACTTCGCTCGATGAATAGCTTATTTCTTTGAATGGCAACACCCCCTTCATGTATTCAATCGTATAATCATAATCACTGGAGCAAATCACACGATTCAAAGGAGTCAGATCAGCCAGCAGTTGCATCATCGTTTTCATCTTAATGCCCTTATCGCCTTCGACAGAGTGACTCAGGTCTTTACAATTAGCCTTATATAGTCGTAGCGTTACACGTCCATTTATTCGGCAATGCCTTGCCATCAATCGGCAGGTCGTTGGTATCCAGCCGAGGGAGCAGCAATGCGTCATGTTGGGTCAAGTCCGCCACTCCCACCTCGACGGTCAGTCCTAGGGCGCAGTGCCTGTCGCGCAGTATCCCCAGCAGGCTGTCGTCGTAGCCGCCATAGGGGTAACACATCACCCAATCATGGGCTAGCACACCCAGCTCGGACAGAAAGTCCAGACTGGCGTCAATCTCATGGCGCTGCTCCTCGACAGATAAAGTGTTCAACCACAGGTGCCGGTCACCGTGACTGCCGATAAACATGCCAGCGGAGCGCAGTTCACGCAGCTCTACGGAATTCATGTACAGCTCGGCGGCGAAGCCCCTTTCGTCCTCGGTCACGAAGCGACGAAACAGTCGATCGATGAGTGGCTCGCGCAACGACTTTGGTAGCCCCTTCTGCAATACACGCTTGACGAAGGTCACTTGCGGATCGTCATAACGGCTTTCCCTGGAGTATGCCGCGAAGTATTCCGCGTTGCCCGGTAAACTATATTCAGTGCGCTTAGCGTCGAGGGTGGCATATATCTCGTCGATCAGTTGCCGCGGATTAGCGCCACTGGCGAGGATGAAGTGAATCTTGTTAACGTCCAGCATTCGATTGTCGCGAACGGCACAGACCGGCGGAAAGAAGCTCCCCTGCAGCCCGCGATCGACGAGTAGCGGCAGCACGTGCTGATAATGATCGCGGTAGCCATCATCGAAGGTCATCAGGAGTGCCCGTTCGGGCAACGAGGCGTCGCCACGAGTAGCGGCGATCACCTCCTCCATGCTGACCACGTGGTAGTGGCGTTGGATGAAGCCGAGTTGACCACGGAAACGTTCCAACTCCAAAGCCTTGAGGTCAGGATAGCGGGATCCACGCAGAGGGCGTACATAGTGGTACATCACGATGGTGAGGTTGTTCGCCATGGTCATCGTTTCCTTGTTTCCGTGTCGTTACCAGGCACTAAGGCCTCCGTCGACGAACAGGCATTGGCCGGTCACATAGCGCGAGGCATCCGAGGCCAAATACAACAGCGCCCCCACCAGATCCTCGGGACTACCCATTCGCCCTAGCGGGACGCGTTGGGAGTAACGGGCAACGAACTCCGCATTCTGGCCGCTCTGTACACCCCCAGGGACCAAAGTGTTGACGCGAATTCCATGCTCCGCCCAGTTCGTCGCCAAGTAGCGCGCCAGACCGGCCACGCCGGCCTTGGAGGCGGCATAGACGGGCGGGGTGTTGATACGGACACCCATGTACTCGGACCCGGCATAGATACGCGGATCGCTGCCTAGCTCACCGTAGATGGAACCTGTGTGGATGATGCTCCCGCCCCGCCCCTGCTCGATCATGTGGCGCCCTACGCAGCGCGACACCAGGAAGACACCGTCGAGGTTGACGGCCATGATCTTGCGCCATTCGGCGAGACTGTATTCCTCGACTGGGGCGAAGAAGGCTTCGAGGTCGTCAGACTTGCTGGCCGCGTTGTTGTGCAGGATGTCGATGGCCCCGAACCGTTCCAGGGTGCTTGCCACCAGCATCTCGACCGAGTCCTCGCTGCTGACATCGCACGGCAGGCCAAAGCAGGTCACGCCCGTTTCACGGCCAAGCTGGCCGGCATACCGCTCGGCCGCGGCACCGTCCAGGTCGACTACCACCACATGCGCTCCATATTCAGCCAGGGCACGGCAAAAGTGCTGCCCCAGGATTCCCAGTCCACCGGTCACGATGGCAACGCGTCCCTTCAGGTCGAACAGGTCACGAAATGTCGAATCCATCCAGAGACACCTCCTCTCGGGTCTGGAGCGCCTGTTTGCCGGCGATCAGGGTGTGAATGACATCGAGCGTTGCCATGGCGGGAATCGCGGGACGCTGATCGACGACCATGCGCCAGAATTCCCACAGGGTGCGCCGGAACATCGTGAAGTTGTCGGCGATGTCGATGCCGCCGACGTGCCGGCTCCCTATCAGCTCAACACGGAAGATCACCGGCACCTGGCCGAGGGCATCGATATGGATCGACACGCCATCCGACATCGCAATCACTAGGGAATCGTGCTCGCCCGGCAGTGCGCGCACCGACACCGGACGCGATGGCAGCAACGGCAGGATGGCGTCCAGCAGGTGCACGCCGTAGCGCTCCCAGTCGTTGACGATGGTCCCGCGCACGAGCTTGAGCTCACCGTAATCGACCTGACGACTGCGCCACGCATCCAGCTCCTGGGCGTAGCGCATCCCCGAACAGGACATCAGCAGGCCCCGCTCCAGATAGGGTGCGAAATAGCGCAGCTCATCGAGATCCACCGTCAGGGGCTTGTCGATGAAGACCGGTATGCCGGCCTCCAGAAAGGGGGCGGCCAGCGGCCGGTGGGAGGCATGATCGTCTCGGGCGATGATCACGGCTTCCACCTCCCCGATCATATCCGTCGGCGCGTCCACGGCGCAGGGAATGCGGGCAGCCGAACAAAGCGACGCCGTTTGCTCGGCATGCTGCGTCCAAGCATGGGTGACCCGAAGGTCTCCTACCCCGAACTCCGAGCTATGGCGACGACGCACATAGTCGTAGATACCCGGCCAGCCGGCAGCACGCAAACCGTCCACGCAATACCCGTTGATGATTGCGGAAAAGGAGAACGGATGACCATTGCCGTCACTGATCCCCAGCATACCGACGCGTATGACCATATCGCTGGAAATCTCGTGGGTTAGAAGTGGAGGTTAGGAAGAAGGAAGAGTCAGGCACAAGGGGCGAAGCTCGAGGTCAGCAATCGCACGTTTTCGCTAGTCGTCTCGCTGAGCCGGGTTGCATCTGCCCTCAACTTCACTCTGAGTTGCTCCCCCGCATCGAGGTGCGACCTCACCTGGCCTATGACATCGTCGAGCTGATTCTCGAGCGAAAACGGGTCCAGGTGACTTGGCGGTATGCCCGCCTGCTTGAGAAAGGCATCCATCTTGGGAGTATGGCGGCTAAGGGCGACAACCGGCACGCCTCCACGATGGGCGAAGATGCTGGGATGCCAGCGGGCACCGATATACACACGGGCGTTGCCCACAAGATTCACCGCACACTGAATGGGCAGGGAGGCCCCAGCCAGAGGCAGATCGAGCATTTTCGAGACCGGCTCCAGAATCCGGAGGTCCTTCGCTGACGAGGCAGTCAACAGCACCTGGCCGACGCTGCCCTGCAGCTCCCGACATAGCATGACTAAGCCAGGTATGGCATCTAATTCCGGCCGTAGTCCGCGGAAATACACCGATCCACCGCCGATGCAGGCATAGGGCTTGTGTGGGTCGAACGCTCCTCCGCTCCAGAGCGCACCATTGCGCTCCCTGGTTGCCTCCGTTGATCGTTCCCACTGCTCGGGAGGCTCCGGTTCATACAGGTAGGCAGCATCGGCCGCCACCCTGCTCTGCCCCGCAGGACAAGCCAGTGCCGAGTCGGGCTCGCGAAACACTATGTCATCCAGCAGCGGATATACATGCTGCGCGATCTCTCTCAACACTGGTTCGTTCATGACGATGCTGTGGTTGACCAGCGCCGTGGGCTTGCCAAAGAAGCGCTTCGCCAGATAAGCGATGAAAAAGATCATGCGACTCTGCCGGGTCCGATCATAGATACAGCCCTCGCCGTTGATCAGAACCACATCGCTATTACATATTGCAGTTGCTATATCGTTAAAAACCTCGTCATCTATAACAGACTGAGCCAAGTGTTCGAATTCGCCCCAATGAGCCGGTGCGACATCTTCATTCACTCCGCTGGCTTCGCATTCTTTTTTTTCTAGCTTATCGTTCTCTTGTGGAGAGCTAAAGGAGTATTGATAAAGAGTAGATGAAATCGTTCCACCAGACATGATTATCAGCTCTCGGAGTGCCTCCGAAGTGGCCCTTCCTCCCCAATTACTGTCGTCAGATGTATCATTTACCAAGCATACTTTCATGACTTTTTCTCAATCAAAAAAATCCTGAATTCAAGCAATAAGCGCAGCACCTGCGGTGTTCAGGGCTCCTGAGTATTCACCCAGGAACACCTGTGCCGGTGTGCGATAACCGAGTCGCTTTCGGGGGCGGTCATTCAGCTTCCTGACCACCTTGCGCAGCTCGGCATCGGTGACCTGCCGGAAGTCCGTTCCCTTGGGGAAGTACTGCCGTACCAGGCCATTGGTGTTCTCATTGCTTCCACGCTGCCCGGAGCAGTAGGGGTCGCAGAAAAATGTCGCTGCGGTCAGTGCCTTGCCCACGGCCACATGGCCGGCGAACTCCGAGCCGTTATCCAGGGTGATGGTCTGTACAGCACCTCGGCGAGGTTTCAGTAACTGGACCATGGCCGCTTGCGTCAGCTCCGCTGAAATCCTGGGCAGCCGTGCCGCCAGCAGGTAGCCACTCCGACGCTCTACCAGCGTGACCAGCCCTGATTGCTTGTGCCCATGGATCACGGTATCGCCCTCCCAGTGCCCGATGAAGAGCCTCTCATCGACCTCAGTTGGGCGATGCTCGATGCCCACGCGGTGGGGAATCTTGCCGAGACCTGCGCTCTTGGCCTGGGCGCGGTGCTTGCTGCGCCGCTTGGGCTGACGGAGATACCGCCAGAGATCGCCACCCTGCGCCTTGTCATCCCAGATCAAGGAGTAGACCCACTGGTGGCTGACGCCTACGCCGGCCAAGGGCGCCATGAAACCGCTGATCTGTTCCGGGCTCCACTCCTCACGCAGTCGGTCGGCAACGGCGGCGATCATGCTGGGCAAGCGCTTCGTCCACTTCCAGGCGGTGCGTCTCCGGTGATCACTGCGAGACTGGGCCTGCTCGGGATGGTAGCCCTTGGAGGAGGCATTGCGGCGCAGCTCACGGCTGATCGTGCTGCTGTGGATGCCAAGCTCTCTGCCGATTTGTCGCTGGCTCACGCCCAGGTCATAGCGGGCGTGGATCTGGTATCGTTGGGTCTGGGTCAGCTGTCGGTATCCCATGCTCTGCTTCACTTTGGTCGGTAAAGCCGGGAGGGTACCGGCGCTGGCCCTCCTGCTTCTACCGGTTGGTCCAAAGCGCTGCGGTTATTCTATGAATCCAGGTGGGTAAGGACGTTTATCGTGATATTACAATGTAGGTAAGGGGGTTATCAGCACATCAGGGTGCCGAGCTCACGGATTCAGTAGATAGATAGGGTTGGTGGAGCGCTTTACATACTAAGTGCACGTCAGACAAACCGCGGCGCCGTCGACAACCCATGGCCACCGGCATCTTTCTCGGTCTGCACGGGAGAACTTCCATAGATCAGAGGCCAGGTAATGGCCAAGTCAGGATCATTCCAATGTAGGCTGTATTCATCGCCAGGGACATAATAGTCGGTGCACTTATACTGGAACTCCGCTTCCTCACTGATTACGTAGAATCCATGGGCAAAACCAGCTGGAATCCATAGCATTTGTTTGTTGCCATCGTTGAGATAAACGCCCACCCATCGCCCAAACGTCGGTGAACTCTCACGAAGGTCTACTGCTACATCAAACACCTCTCCACGCGTTACCCGTACCAATTTACCCTGGGGATACTTCCACTGGTAATGCAAGCCACGGAGAATGCCCTGATTCGATCGGCTGTGGTTATCCTGCACGAATGTATGATGGCCGCAGTAAGAGTCGAAGAGATCCTGTCGAAAGGTCTCCACGAAGTATCCACGCACGTCTTCATGCACACGAGGCGTCATCAGGACAACATCGGGAATATCGAGTCGCTGGAACTGCATGGCTTGTCCTCCTTTTCGGGGAATCGGACTGCAGCTACGCCTTGGCCCGTCGAAGCAGATACTGACCATACTCAGTTTTACCAAGCGCCTGGCCGGCCGCGAGGAGCTGGTCTTCGTTAATCCAGCCCTGAAGCCAAGCGATCTCCTCCAGACATGCCACTTTCAGACCCTGACGGTGCTCGATAGTCTGCACGTAATGCCCTGCGCTCAGTAAGCTATCGTGGGTTCCGGTATCCAGCCAGGCAAATCCACGTCCCAGGCGCTCCACTCGGAGATCTCCTCGCTGCAGATAGGCATTGTTCACACTCGTGATTTCCAACTCTCCCCGTTCGGAAGGCCTCACCGCTCTAGCGATCTCCACGACATCATTGTCATAGAAATAGAGCCCCGTCACCGCATAAGGGGATTTTGGTACCTTGGGCTTCTCGATTATCGAGATGGCCCGCCCCTGATCATCGAACTCCACGACCCCGAAACGTTCCGGGTCTTTGACCATATAACCAAAAATCGTGGCGCCGTGCGATTGCATCGATGCCCGACGTAACTGCTCACTAAAATTGGGGCCATGGAAGATATTATCCCCCAGTACGAGGCATACGGGATCATGCCCGATAAAAGATTCACCGATGATGAATGCCTGGGCGAGACCATCCGGACTTGGCTGCTCGGCATAGGAGAAATGAAGTCCAAACTCGTTGCCGCTGCCCAGGAGCTTCTGGTATTGTGGCAGGTCCAATGGCGTGGAGATGATCAGAATATCCTGGATACCTGCCAGCATCAGTACTGAGACCGGATAATAGATCATCGGTTTATCGTAAATTGGCAATAGTTGCTTGGACACACCCCTAGTAATCGGATGCAGCCGCGTGCCGGTACCGCCGGCCAAAATGATTCCCTTGCGTGTCATGTTGGACTCCTGTGGCCTATTCAGGGACCCACAGCCACTAAATGCGCTGGCGGAAGATCAGTTTACCAGGTATTCAGCCAGGGTCAGTTCCAGTTGTGATTGCCAGTCGGGTAGTTGCAGTCTCAGTGCCTGCTCAAGCTTGCCGATGTTCAGCCGTGAGTTGAGAGGACGACGAGCCGGGGTGGGATATTCCACCGCCGGAATGGCAATCAGGTCGTGAGGTGACATTAGCAGATCCATGTCACTGCATTGCGCCAAGCGCAGAATTTCGCTGGCGAAGCCATGCCAGCTGATCTCACCACGTGTGGTCAGATGATACAAGCCGGCAGGAATTCGATGCATGAGCGCCTGGATGGTCACCTGCGCAATCAGGCGAGCCGGTGTCGGTGCCCCGACCTGATCGTCGACGATCTGGAGGGAATCGCGCTCGCGAGCCAGTCGCAATATAGATTTCATGAAATTGTGGCCGCGCGCACTGTATACCCAACTTGTTCGAAACAGCCAGTACCGGCACTTGCTAGCCATGACTGCTTCGTCCCCGGCCAGCTTGGTTCGTCCATAGGCATTCAGCGGCTCTGTTCCGTCGCTTTCATGCAATGCTTGTGAACCCTGGCCCGGGTAGACATAATCACTCGAGTAATGAACCAGACAGCTGCCATGATGGGCGCAATACTCTGCCAGCTGTGCCGGTAACCGGGCATTCAGTCGCCAGGCCAAGTCTATGTCACTTTCGGCCCTATCGACGGCCGTAAAAGCGGCAGTATTGAGAATCAGGTCAGGTCGGTACGATTCCAGCCATGACTCGACAGCTTCAGCATTCGCCAGATCCAGCAACTGCCGGCCAGGAGCGAGCACCTGACCTAATGGCCAGCTCAGCCTCACCAGCTCGAAGCCGACCTGTCCCGTCGAGCCAGTGATCAGTACCCGATGTGACAATGTCATGTGCCCGCACCGAGCCGCTGTCCCTGATAGCGGCCGTCCAACACGCGACGCCACCATACTTCATGAGTCAGATACCACTGCACCGTCTTGCGCAATCCTGATTCGAAGGTTTCAAGGGGGCGCCAGCCCAACTCTGCTTCGAGTTTGCAGGCATCAATGGCGTAACGAAGGTCGTGCCCGGGGCGATCGGCCACGAATCTCATCAAGTCGCGGTACTGTCCATTCCGTCTCGGCGATATATCGTCGAGCAAATCACAAAGCCTCTCCACGACCTCAAGGTTGGTCCGCTCTTCATCACCCCCAATGTTGTAGGTTTCCCCAACCCGGCCCTCACCGGCAACACGGATAAGCGCGCGAGCGTGGTCTTCCACATAAAGCCAGTCCCGGACCTGCTGGCCGTCTCCGTAAACAGGGAGTGACTTTCCATCCAGTCCATTCAGAATCATCAATGGAATCAGCTTTTCAGGGAATTGGTAAGGTCCATAGTTGTTGGAGCAGTGAGTCACCAGAGTGGGCAAACCAAAGGTTCGTTGCCAAGCCCGAACGAGATGATCGGATCCGGCCTTGCTGGCCGAATACGGAGAACTGGGTCCATATGGGCTTGTTTCCGTGAAGCGCCCCTCCGGACCGCCCAGATCACCGTAGACCTCATCGGTAGAGACATGGTGGAAACGAAATGCTGCAGCTCTGACGGGGTCTCTCGACCGCAGCTGCATCCAGTAACGGTGTGCCTCTTCCAGCAGTACCGCTGTCCCCAGGAGGTTGGTACGAACGAATTCCATCGGCCCATCAATCGACCGATCCACATGACTCTCAGCGGCAAGATGCATAACGATATCCGGTTGGAATCTGTCGAACGCTTGGCGCATAGCCTCTGCATCGATAATATCCGCGTGCACGAAATGATACCGAGGGTGGTTGCCGGCACTCTCGAGAGATTCCAGGTTACCAGCGTAGGTCAGCTTATCAATGTTGATGACCCGATGGCGGGTGCTGGCAATCAGCTCGCGAACAACAGCCGAACCGATGAATCCGGCCCCACCGGTGATCAGGAACACACGTACCAGATCGTGGTTCACAATTTTCGTGACATGGGTATCCCTAGACATATGTGACCTCATCAACGGACTGCTTTTTCCACTCGATCTGAAAGGCAGGAACAGCACGAACAGGAAGATAACTCAACGACAGGGTGTCAGACCAGCCGCTTGAGCAAGTAGCGCCAGGGGCGCATCAACCAATAGAGCCATCGCCATCGGGGAGGCAACGGAAAACGCCGGTAATCCATGTAACTCGGACGACACATCAGACACCATTTCCTCCAACAGCAGGCCCAACGATGTACCATGGTGACTTGCCAGGAAAAGGCGAAATCCATGCTAATATTTTTGCGCCGTTGTGCCAGTTCGGTTTGGCGGTCGCCCTGCAAATTGGTCAAGCAGGCACACAACAGTTCCCGACCAGGGGTATCCGGTAACGACACCTCGGAATTCCCTATTAGGCTGCATGCTCGATAAAGCTCCAGTGCAGCATCCACCGTTGCGGTCAAGCCCCGCTGCCGGGCGCAGTGCTGCACTTTTGCTGAGTTGAATCCGGCGCTACGCTGAATGGCGTCGAGATCGACCAACCAGTGCAAGTGAGACCATCGATGACGGGTATGATGAAGACACACATAGACGAACAACTCATCCGTCGGCATCACCGACAGAGACGCATTTCCCCATGGTAGATTCTCCACATTGGATAGCAGCGAGCCCGTGTCGTAGATCGCTCCCATCTTATCTAGACGACGATGCAGTTCGACGGGAACCCCCTGGGGCGACACCAAGGTAATAACGGGGTGAGCATCGACCGCAAACGCCAGGCTCTGCCGGTCGGCAGCAATCCCTTCGGGCTCCAACAACCGATAACCAGACCGAATAGCCATTTCCAGCAACGCCACCATATCCCCATGAGATACCAGCAGGTCGATATCGCGACAGAAACGACCCGCCGGGTCACCATAGTAACTAGCCGCCAGAGCCGGCCCCTTAAAGAACAAGTGGGGAATCCTGAGTGGCTCCAGCACCTCCCGGACCAAGTGTTGCATAACCGCAGCAACACACAGGTTATGCTGGATGATGGCGACGCTATCTCGATGCATCCGTTCCAATACCTCGTGGGGCATTGTCTGTGGCCTAAGTTCGTTCAGATGGCGATAGACCAACGGCAATACAAAATGACGTCTAGCTTCCTCTGCTACCGGACCCCAATCTTCGATGTCCAGGCACAGGCGCAGAGCATCCTGCTTCTGGGACTCTATCAGATGCAGACGGGACAACAGGATCAACAGGCGGAGCGTTGCCGGTAAGGATGAGACATCAAATATCATTGGGCTCGACCTCATGGATCTGTGCCATCAATGGCGACACCAAGGCACCCATGTCATGCAATACCCAAGGCCGTCGGAACCGATACACCCGCACCTGCTCAGCCAGGCGCGTCGCATGATGCATCAAGCGCTGGGGCTCCTGAAAAGCTTTGGCCAGTTCAGGCCGATAAAGCGATCCCATGACAACCTTGAACGCAGCCACTCCCTTCAGCCGTTCGAGTATTGCAACCTCTCCAGGCTGCCCCCGCTCCAGCACGACCAGCGCCTTCAATGGCATGGGGGCGGACTGGAAGCCTTGATGTTGGGTCAAGTGGTACTTTTCTATGCGGCTCAGGTCACGAACCAACCGTGTGTACCGATGCCCAACATCGCAAGTGCATCCTGCCACAACTTGAGGCGAGGCGGACCGGGATGCAGCCTGGGTATCATCTCTCCTGGCTTCACGACCGCCACATCATCGCTGATCAACGGCCATCCGCAATGATGATGCAACCAGGCGGCAAGGGTCGACTTGCCAGCGCCTGACTCTCCGGTAAATGCCCACGCCCCGGATGGCGTCGCCAGGGCACTGACATGCAGCGGGAACCAGTGGCGCTGATGAAGCAACGCTCCCAGGGCGGTTCCCAGCAGATACAAGCGAACGTCTCCAGCATCACATCCAGAGTCCGATTCAGGCCGGCGTCGATCCACGACGATACGATGTCCTGCATCCACGTGGTATCGTGCGGCACCCGGAATTGTCATCTGGCAACACAATTCACCAAGCTGCATCCAGTCACCATGTCCCGTTGCCTGCTTCAGGTGGGTAATGTCTGCGTCAGAATATCGACATCACGATCCGGCCGAATGGTCGACGGCAACAGTTCCGGCAATTCCAGTTGCGAGACGAGATGGAGTCCATAAGTCTGGTACCCGAAATAGGCGGGTATGGCATGTGCTTTGCCCCGGCGCTCATCGCCGTCACTGTGGTGCTTCGGTCTCGATGGTGGAGTTACTTGGGAAAAGGTCACGGTCGTTATCCTTTGAGATGTGGTAATATCGGGTATCTCCTACCCCATCACCCGGGTGGGTGCCTTCAATGTCGTCGCCTCGGCCATTACCTCTTGCAACACTTGGCCCATCCGATCAATGGCTGCCTCACTGAGCGTAGGATGTACGAGAAACATCAGGCTCGTCTCTCCCAACTCACGAGCGACCGGCAGGCGCTGCATCGGCCGCCAGCCAGTACTATCGAACGCCCTTTCCAAGTAGACCTCCGAGCAGGAGCCGCTGAAGCAGGGGACACCGCGACGAGTGATTTCCTGGAGGATACGGTCTCGACTCCACTCCGCCCTAAGCGCCTCAGGCTCCACGAACACATATCCCTTGTATCCGGCATGACCGACCCAATCGGGCACAATGGGTACACGAAGGCCCCGACATCGCCTCGCCGCTACCCATAGCGATTTCAGGTTGCTGCGGCGTCTCGCCGTCCATACCGCCATATGTCCCAACTGGACACGCCCGATAGTCGATTGCATTTCGGTCAAGCGCCAGTTGGTGCCGAACGATTCATGCACCCAGTGGAATCCTGGCGGGTGGACCCGTTCGTAAATGGCATCCCAGCTCTTGCCATGATCCTTGTAGGCCCACATGCGACACCATAGCGTCTCGTCATCGGTCGTCACCATGCCACCCTCTCCCCCCGTAGTCATGATCTTGTCCTGGCAGAAGGACCACGCAGCAACATGGCCCAGACTGCCGACCGAACGGCCACGATAGGTAGCGCCATGAGCCTGGGCGCAATCCTCGATGACGACGAGGCCATACAACTCGGCCAGCGCCATGAGCTCGTCCATCTCGCAAGGCCAACCAGCCAAATGAACAGCGATGATCGCCTTCGTGCGAGATGTGATCAGGGGAAGAACGGTATCGGCCGTAATCACCTGGGAATCCCGGTCTACATCGGCGAACACCGGGTTGGCCCCAGCCGTAACGATACTCGATACCGAGGCTATGAACGTGCGTGACGTTACAATCACGTCATCGCCGTGGCCTATGCCCAGGCCATATAGCGCCAAGTCCAGTGCAGTCGTGCCGTTGGACACCGCAATGGCATGACGGACACCGACAAACGATGCAAACTCAGTCTCGAATTGTCGGCCCTCGTCACCCGTCCAGTAATTCACCCGCTTCGACGACAGGACACGCCGCACCGCCTGGATTACCTCCTCGTCGAAGTCGGGCCAAGGGGCAAAGTTCACATCGTTCATGGGCACACTCTCTGGGAAGGAAAGGTAAAAAGCTCTAGACACGCTGACCAGCTAGTGCTCAGAAGCGATCCGAAGGGGGCCGGTTTCCCGTAAAGGGGGCCATGGTGACGTGACCATGACCTGAAATACCCTCACGCTGAAGCACTTTCCTGATGGTCAATAGCAGGATGCGAATGTCGAGCCAGAATGTACGGTTATCTACGTACCAGACATCGAACTTGAATTTCTCATCCCAGGTCAAGGTATTGCGCCCCTTGACCTGAGCCCATCCTGTTACCCCCGGTCGAACCTCATGGCGACGGTATTGCTCCTTACTATAGAGTGGTAGGTATTCCATCAGCAGCGGACGTGGCCCCACCAGGCTCATCTCACCTTTAAGCACATTCCACAGCTCCGGTAGTTCGTCCAGGCTGGTCGAACGTAGCAAGGTTCCCAGCCGAGTCATACGCTGCTCGTCGGGCAGAGTGTTGCCATCCTTGTCGTGGGGATCCAGCATGGTGCGGAACTTGACTATCTCGAAAGGCTTGCCATGCAGGCCTGGCCGGGCCTGACGAAACAGGACAGGGGCCCCCAGCCTCCAGCGGATCAGAAGGGTCACGACCAGGATCACAGGCGCAAGTATCACTAAGCTGCAGAGCGCGGCAATGATATCGAAAAGACGTTTGAGCATGTCAGTCCATCGAAGTCAAAGAGACGGTGAGCGTGGATCAGCCCAGGCGGAGCACGTTACAAGCACGCTTGGCATCCATGGCGATGGCAGGCTGGATATCCAACAATCGATAGACAGGATGCAGCCGCTACTCCACGGCATCCTGAAGCGGCCCTATCTATGCTGAGTGATCTTGCCCAGGAGCACCAGTCGGTGGAGGCCTAGAGAGAGCACATCGGGAAGTAGCTGAAAGTGGAGTTACCCCAATTCAGGGGCCGCCACCTCGATGCCCATTCCCTCCAGCATGGCAGCGTTAACCTTGTGCACGTCGTACTTTTCCTCGGCAATGGCTCGGGAGCGCGCACCCATTTTTGCCACCCGCTCAGGCCTACGGAGAAAGCGCAGCATCGCCTCCGCCAGCTTGTCAACCGCCTTGACCGGTACCAGGTAACCGTTGTCGTCCTCCATCACTGTTTCACGGCAACCCGGGGCATCGGTGGTGATGATGGGGCGGCCCATGGCCATGGCTTCAAGCACCGTGTGCGGTGTACCCTCGCGGTAGCTGGGCAGCACGTAGACACTTGCCGCCGCGATGGCCGGGCGAACATCGCTCAGCCCCCCCAGATACTCGATGTGTCCCGCCTCGATCCACTCATCCAGCTCATCACGGGTAATGGAATCCGGATTGGCGTCGATATCGCCCACTAAGCTGAACAGTATATCGGGATACTGCTTGCGCACCTGAGCCGCCGCGGCCACATATTCACGCACCCCCTTGTCACCCAGCAAGCGGGCAATCAGCAGAAAGCGTGGTAAGCCCTCAGGGGGTGGCGATACAACGAAATGCGCCGTGTCGATCCCCGAGCCATTGACCACCTGAGACGGCACCGCATCAGAGAGCAAGCCAAGCTGGCGAAACAGTGCCTCGTCATCCGGGTTCTGGAAAAACACGCGATTCGCCCGCGCCAGCGCCTGGGTATACAGACGGCGGACTAGCCACTGCACCAGCCTGCGCTTACCACGTGCTTCCCCCGTGAAGGCATACCCCAGCCCGGTAATCAGCGCGAAACGCTGCGGCACCCTGGCCAGCCAGGCCGACAACGTGCCGTAGATCACCGGCTTAATGGTATAAACGAGTACCGCATCGGGCTTGATCTCGCGGAAGAGCTGATAGAGGGAGCGTAGTGAGCTAAGATCCCTCAGCGGGTTGGTTCCGGTACGCTGCATGGCGACGTCATGAGTGATAACGCCCCAGGACTCCAGCCAGCGGCAAGTTTCCTGATCAGCGCGCAGGCCTGGAGCAACGGCGTGGACTTCAATGCCGGCATCGCAGAGGGCTTTGACCAAGGGGCCGCGGAAGTTAACCAGAGAATTGGCATAACCTGCCACGATCACGATGCGTTGAACCAATTGAGATTCGTCTTTATGTGCCATGCCGCTTTTTATCCCTGGATTCATAGAATAACCGCAGCGCTTTGGACCAACCGGTAGAAGCAGGAGGGCCAGCGCCGGTACCCTCCCGGCTTTACCGACCAAAGTGAAGCAGAGCATGGGATACCGACAGCTGACCCAGACCCAACGATACCAGATCCACGCCCGCTATGACCTGGGCGTGAGCCAGCGACAAATCGGCAGAGAGCTTGGCCGGAGCCTGTCAACATAGTTGGCACATGAAATGGTTCTGGTTCTTTAAAATCCTGCTGCCTGTGGCACCGACTCCTGCTCGGGATTCAGGTGCACCACTTCTGGCAAGCTGAGGTTCCGGATGTCACCTGACCAGCGTTCTGGATGACGCTGCTTTGCGGCCTCAAAGACTTCCCGGCGCTTCGCCAGAATGCCCTCGGCCTCGCCGCTGTGGCGCTGGCCTGGGGTGACATAACGAAGGGCGCTGTGGCGGTGCTCATGGTTGTACCACTCGGTAAATTGCTGGACCCAGTCCTGCGCCTCGGCAAGCGTCGCGAAGCCGTCGGTCGGGAAGCTCGGCCGGTACTTCAGCGTCTTGAAGGCCGACTCGGCGAAGGCGTTGTCGTTGCTGACCCTTGGCCGGCTATACGACGAAGTAATGCCCAGGTCGTACAGCTTCTCCAGAAAGGTTGCCGCCTTCATCGGGCTGCCATTATCTGAGTGCAGAATCAATGGCTTATGACGGCCTGTCAGGTGCTCACGCCAGCAGGCCTTCTGGATCAGCTCGGCGGCCAGTTCGCCGGTTTCGGCTTCATGGACCTCGTGCCCGACGATCTTACGGCTGAATACATCCATGATCAGGTACAGGTACCACCAGGTGCCGCGTGCAGGGCCCGGCAGCCACGAAATGTCCCAGCACCAAAGTCGGTTTGGCGCTGTGGCCTGGTGTGTGGTCGGCGGACGCTTGCGCTGAGGGACCTGCTGGCGACCTCGATGATGTTGCTGGTCGTACTCATGAAGCACTCGGTACATCGTCGACTCCGAAGCCAGGTAGCGCCCCTTGTCGGCCTGATCGGCCACGATGAAGGCCGGAGGGCGGCTCCGATATTCCGGGGCGTTGCACAGTGCTACAACCGCCTCTCGCTCCTCGGGAGGCAGCTTGTTTGCCGGCTCCGGGCGGTCGGCATCGGGACGGCGGTCAGCCGTCACCTCGCCCTCAGCGACCCAGCGGTAGTAGGTGCGCACGTTGATGCCCATCACCTGACAGGCCTTGGCCAGCCGAGCACCGTCGCACTGGGCGTCTTGCACCAGAGTCACGATGCGCTGGCGATCCGGGAGGCTGGTCAGTCGTCCTCGTCGTTGTTCGTGCCCCAGATCGCCTCGGCTTTTTTTGACAGGGCCAGCAGGGCCGCCGTCTCAGCAAGTGCCTTGTCCTTGCGGTGCAGCTCACGCTCCAGCTTGCGTAGCCGCTTCTGCTCTTCCTTGCGTGTCTGACGGATCTGCTTGGCCTGCTGAGCCGCATCGGCGTTGGCGTTCATGCAGGTATCCCGCCAGGCCTCCACCTGCTCGGGGTAGAGCCCACGCTCACGGCAGTAGGCGCTGAGTTCGGCCTCGTTCATCGGAGCCGTCTCCAGGACAATCTGGAACTTCTCCTGGCTGGTCCACTGATCGGGCTTGGTAGAACGTGATGGCAAAACCTGTCCTCGTACTCTGGCCTGTTTCCGCCAATTGTAGAGGGTTGCCGCCGAGATGCCTTCCTGCTCGGCCAGTTCCGGGACGGTCAGGCTCATGGGCGGTGCCATCTTCTGAAGGATGGCTTCCTTACGTTCCGGGGAGTAACGCACGTTGATCACCTCTCAATCTGTTTAGGGTCGAGTAGCCCGAGGGAACCACCCCCTCAGGCTCTCACAGAACCGTACGTGAACCTCTCGGTTCATACGGCTCTTCCTACCCGGCCTTCTACGAGTAGACGAACTCCCAGTGCGCAAAGAGCGTTGGCTGCGCCTCACGAACCTTCTTTACCCAGGCCCATGAACGACGCTTATGCCCTCTCAATCGCTTGTACTTGTTGCGTGCCCAACGGCCAAGACGGAGA
The DNA here is from genome assembly GCF_000568385.1 of Halomonas sp. BC04. Taxonomy (NCBI): domain Bacteria; kingdom Pseudomonadati; phylum Pseudomonadota; class Gammaproteobacteria; order Oceanospirillales; family Halomonadaceae; genus Halomonas; species Halomonas sp. BC04. Next base: position 3,597 of record NZ_AZQX01000391.1, on the reverse strand, counting down.
TCGATCTTCACCAGCGCTCGTGCCAGAGGCTGCGGATAAAACTTTCCGTAATATGTCACCCATCCTCGCACCATGGGGTTGAGCCAATCCGCCAGTTGACGAAGGTCAGCCCATGTCGCTCGATTGATATTCATACGTCGGAGCGTTTCATGTATCCGCTTAAGTGCCTTGCGGCTCACCCCGGGATTGAACCCAGTAAACAGATTTCCCTGCTTGTCCTGCACGGTTCTCGCGTGAAAGCTGAATCCCAGAAAATCGAAGCGAGTATGCGGGTGACCACCCTTTCGGCGGCCGTCCTTGCAGTACACTATTTTAGTCTTCTCAGGATGCAACTCCAACCGGCATTCGCTCATCCTATGATGCAAAGCGGTCAGCAGTGCCTCCGCTTCATCCTTTGTCCGACAGTGGCAAACCACATCGTCGGCGTACCTTTCAAAGGGAAGATGGGGAAACGTGCGTGCCATCCAGACATCAAAGGCATAATGCAGGAAAAGGTTTGCCAAGATTGGTGAAATGACCCCGCCTTGTGGCGTGCCTCTATCCCTCTCTACTTGCGTTCCATCTTCCCGTATCACTGGTGCTTTTAGCCAGCGACGAATATAAAGACGAATCCAGGGCTCAGGCACGTGCTTCTCCACCGCTTTCATCAGTAGATCATGATCGATGGTATCGAAGAATGCCTTCATATCCAGATCTACCACCCAGTCATATCGCCAGCAATTTCGACGTGCTTGCATCACCGCCTGGTGTGCACCACGCCCCGGGCGATAGCCGAATGAAGACGCATGGAAGAGCCTTTCTAGCCTGGGCTCTAGGATCATCTTTACTGCCATCTGCGCAACTCTGTCGGTGACCGTGGGAATCCCCAGCGGCCTAAACTGCCCGTCACCTTTCGGTATCAGAACTTGGCGGACAGGTGCGGGATGATAGCTGCCCGAACTCATGCGGTTCCACAACTTGTACAGATTGGGACCAAGCTTATCCTGAAAGGCTGGGATGCTCTCCTTGTCGACGCCCGGCGCACCTCTGTTGGCCGCCACGCGTTTCCATGCCTCCCAAAGCGTCCGCTTGGGTATCTCGAAAGGCTTTGCCGTCACCTGAAGGTCATCCTGCCTCATGACAGTTGTCTCCTTGCTCCGGCTGGATAGGGCCGTGCCTTCGCTCCAAGGCCATTACAGCCTTTTCATCACTACTACGCACGACTCCGCCCCTGTACGTCGCATTGGTACTCAGATTCTCTCAGGGTTTCTGATTGAATCGCTCCCTTGGCATCGACGTGACAGGTTCCCCTGTTCCGTATCTGCGCCTGAATAACGGTCACGCCACCTCTATGCCGGATACCGCCAGGCCCGCATTCAGGTAGCCGCCTGACTTGTCCCAGAGCATTGACAAGACTCTGGTTTTGATATCGGTCGCAATTATCGACATTTCGTCGGTGGTTCACTTTCGTTCGTCTCCGCCATTCATACCTGACAAGGTCTCGCCTCGCCTTTTCCTCTGACGCTCACCACCAGCGCTCTTTACGCCAGCAGCTCAGGGTGGTTTGGAAACACCGCCTGATCGGCGTATCCGAGGGGCCCTCCCTCATCGCAGATACAGCATGGCTGGCACGCTCCTCGTGCTCAGCCTTCAGGGCACACTGACAACTACGTTGACGGATAGGGCAGGTCACCGATGCCGAGCTGCGCAAGGTGGTCAGGAAGCTGAATGACCGCCCCCGAAAGCGACTCGGTTATCGCACACCGGCACAGGTGTTCCTGGGTGAATACTCAGCCTGCCTTATTCATGAGGAAGGCCTGAAAACAAAGATGACGGATGGTATTCTCTTGAGAAATCAGAACGTTCCGGCAAGAACCTGATTCCAGAGGACCATCCGCCATGGGTGAAAGCCTATCTCCCTGGATCCCGTCCTGCAACGGGTCCATCCGCGTTGAGCTTGATGGCCAGCGCACCACCAGCGACAGCGGCGCTCTGCTGCTGCGTGAAGCCCTCGACAACAGCGGCGTGATCGATGCGCTGGAGGACAATCTGGTCGACCGGCGCCACCCGCTGCGTATCCGTCATTCGCTGGCCAGCCAGCTGCGCACCCTGGTGCTGCAGCGCGCGATGGGCTGGATCGACCTCAGCGATACCGACACGCTGCGCTGTGACCCGCTCTGGCAGTTGGCTTGCAGCGATGCTCGCGGGATGACGCCACTGGCCCAGGATCGGCCGTCTCAAGCCACGCTGTCGCGGCTGCTGACGTGCCTCGGGCGCAACGACAACATCGATGCCGTGCACGAAGGCCTGCTGCGACTGGTGGTCTGGCGTCTTACCTCGCTGAAGCATGGCGAACGCCCCGAGCAGCTGACGCTGGACATCGACGGCCTGCCGATCGAGGTCCACGGCCATCAGGGCGGCTCGGCGTTTCATGGTCTTTACGGAGCACGGATCTACTCGCCGCTGGTCGCCTCGCTGGCCGAAACCGGCGACATGGTGGGTGGTCTGCTGCGCGAAGGTAATGCCGGCCCGGCCGAGAATGCTGACACCTGGATTCCGCACCTGGTCAGGCGGCTCAACGAGAGTACCGGGGCCCAAGTCCGAGTGCGCATCGATGCGGGTTTCACCGACAACGACACGCTGGAGGCGCTGGAAGATCGCGGCATCGAATACTTGGGCCGGCTGCGTAGCCACACGAGCCTGCAGAAGTTGGCGGCGCCTTACCTGAAGCGGCCCCGAGGCCGCCCGCCCGAGCAGCTTCGTGAGTGGTGCCACGACCTTGAGTATCAAGCCGGTTCCTGGCCCACGCCACGGCGCGTGGTGCTGGTGGTGCAGGAACGCCCCGATGATCTGCTGCTGCATGCCTTTTTCCTGGTCACCAACCTCGGCAAGTTCGACTGGCCGCCGGAAAAGGTCCTGGCGCTCTACCGCAAGCGCGGCAGCGCCGAGGCGCACATGGGCGAGGTGAAGTCGGCGCTCGACGTGCATCTCTCGTCGACGGATCGCGGCGCCTCCACCGTCCAGGATGTGATGGCCCGCAACGAGGTGAGCCTGCTGCTGAGCCTCTACGCCTATCAGGTCCTGCACGGCCTACGCTGCCTGCTGGAGCGGCAAACCCACCAAGGCTGGAGCCTGATACGGATGCGCGAGCAGGTGCTCAAAGTCGCTGCCACGCTGTCGTTGCACGCCCGGCGCATCACCGTTCACCTCGGCAATGCCGCCGACAAGTGGTGGCCCACCTTGCTGAAGGGACTGCCGAAACTGACCGCGCTGAACTGACACCCGGGCGATGCCACAAACGACCCAAGAACAAGGCGGCCACCACGATGGCCGGCGATCACGGCTACTCTGAAGGCCGAAATTGATTCCTGAAAGTTATCAAAGAGCGGATAAAACGACTTGTTCGGGCAATGGCTGGGAGACTCTCGAGCTATGGTGACTTCTGGTGTACGGGAGGAGGTAGAAAAGGTGGCGTATCCTGTTGATTGATCACGACCAAGATCTCAATCAACAGAGTGGATACGCCATGACCGATTCTACCTCCGGGCTCTTTCACAACCAGAACCCCAGGCCGCTGACCCGCTGCACGAGCTGCTGCGCCAAGCGCCCGTGACCTGA
>NZ_AZQX01000390.1:0-15072 GCF_000568385.1 Halomonas sp. BC04 | reverse complement strand
TCAGGATACATCGGCGTCTGGTATTGGGCCTGCGCTGCGGTTGCGAAGCGCCGGTGATCAAAAGAGCAGCGGGAATGGCTAGCAGTTTCATGATGCACCTCCAATTAAAAAACAGCGTTTCCTTACACGCAGAGCTAGTTTGGCTCAAGAACCGGGATTGAGCAAGCCCGGACATCGGAAAGTGTTCAAAGATGTCGACGCTGTCAACACCAACTGGACACTTGGCGACACCGGCAGCGGTAATTGAAGAACGAAACCACCCGTAACCCAATGCTTTCATTGCATTAAAGATACTGGCCTGAAAACTGCATCACTAGCAGGGATGGGTTGGCTGATCCATTGATCCTTCAGCACAGGAAATGCACATGAATGCCGTCTTTCTCGACCGCGAATCCCTTGACCGAAACGACCTGGATCTGACAGCCGTAGAAGCGGTTGTCGAGCATCTGACCACCTACCCACAGACGACACCCGCACAAGTCAAGGAGCGACTACGTGGCCAGGACATTGTCATCGTCAACAAGGTCGTGCTTGGACGCGAGGCTCTGGAGGCTTACCCGCCACGCTTGATTTGCGTAGTGGCAACCGGGGTGAACAATATCGATCTAGATGCCTGTCGCGACCTGGGTATCACGGTATGCAATAGCCAAGGCTATGGCACCGATTCAGTAGCGCAGCACGCTCTCTGCTTGATGCTGGCATTGTCCACCCGACTGTTCGACTACCATCAGGCCGTTCAACGAGGCGCCTGGCATCGCAGCACGCAATTCTGCCTGCTGGATTATCCCATTCAGGAGCTTGCAGAAAAGACGCTAGTCATCGTCGGACACGGCACGCTCGGGGGCCGCGTTGCCGACCTGGCAAGGGCCTTCGGCATGGAGGTGATAACAGCCGCCAGGCCAGGCAGCACAGCCAGTGATGATCGAAAGCCTCTGAGTGAACTGCTTCCCAAAGCCGACGTGATCAGCCTGCACTGCCCACTCACCGACGCCACCCGTGACCTGATCGGCACCAACGAACTCGCCCACATGAAGTCCACTGCACTGCTGATCAACACAGCCCGCGGGGGATTGATCAACGAAACGGCTCTGGCCGACGCCCTGCAACGAGGAGTAATCGGTGGTGCCGGCATAGATGTCGTAGACGGCGAGCCGCCCGACAAAAGCAGCCCACTGCTGCTGCAGCCTCTTCCCAACCTGATCGTCACGCCCCACTCCGCCTGGGGTGCCCGTGAAGCGCGCCAGCGTATCGTCCAACAATTGGTCGAGAACATTCAGGCCTGGCAGCAACGCCAGCCAATGCGCGTCGTCAACGCCTAGGCTGCCAAGGAATGTCGCCAGGTGTCCGAAACTGTCCATAAGTGTCTTTTCTGCACAAGGAAAACCGACACCCGAATACATGGATTGGATTCTGAATTTCAGTAAACCGTTGAACGGCAACGCATGGCACGGAAATTGCCACATAACCAGATAAGCGCCCAATCACGAATTACAGACAACATATTCAGAACTCTACCCTTGCCAACGACAACAATCACAAGGAGAGCGCAATGAAAGCCGCTGTGCTTCATGCCTACGACGAGAAGATCGAACGCCCGGATCTGGTCAGCTACGAAGAGTGGCCTGACCCCGAAATCATCAAACCCGACGATGTGATTGTGAAGATCGGCGGGGCCGGTGTCTGCCGCACAGACCTGCATATCATCGAAGGAATCTGGCGTGAACATGCTCCTATCGAATTGCCTTTCGTCATGGGGCATGAGAATGCCGGCTGGGTCGAGGCAGTCGGCGTCGGAGTCACCAGCGTAAAGCCCGGCGACCCTGTGATCTGTCACCCGCTCGCCACCAATGGTCACTGCCTGGCCTGCCGCCGTGGTAACGACATGCACGCAGAAGAGAGCAGCTTTCCCGGCATCAATGCTCAGGGTGGCTATGCCGACTTCCTGTATACCAATGAACGTGCCCTGATCAAGTTGCCCACCACGCTGGCACCCAAGGATGTGGCGCCCTACACCGATGCCGGCCTGACCGCCTACCACGCAGCCAAGAAAGCCGCTCGCCACTTGGTGCCGGGCCAGAAGGTGGTGGTGCTGGGTGTTGGCGGTCTGGGACACATCGGCGTACAGGTACTGGCCGCGCTATGTGGCGCCGAGATCATCGCCATCGACCGTGCCGAGTCGGCCCTCAAGCTGGCCGAACAGGGCGGTGCACACCATGTGGTGAAAGCCGATGGTGGCGAAGTCGATGCCGTGATGTCGCTGACCGGAGGTCATGGTGCCGAGGCCGTTCTCGACTTCGTCGGTGAGGGTGACGCAGTGAGCAAGGGCCTCGCCATGACCCGTGCCAATGGCTTCTATTACATCATCGGTTACGGGGGCAAGATCGAGATCCCGACTATCGACATGATCGTTACCGAAAGAACCATCGTCGGCAACCTGGTCGGCACCTACCCCGAACTGGTTGAGCTGATGTCATTGGCCGACCGCGGTGCCGTAGAGCTGGCGACTCGGGAGTACCGCCTCGAAGAAGCCAACCAGGCGCTTCATGACCTGCATCACGGAAGAGTGCCGGGACGTGCCGTCCTGATTCCCTAGCCCGAGCCTACCGCCTCCACTGAAGGGGGCGAGCTGCCCTTTTCCTGCTAGAGAGAGCTCAACGCGATGACAGGTAACAATCCGCTACTCAGCGTCAAGGACCTGCAGGTCCACTTCAAGACCGATGATGGCATCGTTCCCGCCGTCGACGGCGTCAGTTTCGACATCAACGAGGGTGAAACCCTGGCCGTGGTCGGCGAATCCGGCTCGGGCAAATCGGTCACTAGCCTGGCCATCATGGATCTGCTGCCCAAGGGCAAGGGTTATGTCGCCGGGGGCGAGCTGCTGTTCGAAGGTGATGACCTGGTCAAGATGGAAAAGCAGAAGCGCCATGCCCTGCGTGGAAATCGCATCTCGATGATCTTCCAGGAGCCGATGACCAGCCTCAACCCGGTTTTCACTTGTGGTTACCAGATCGCCGAGGCGGTCGCCCTGCACCAGAAGCTCGACAAGAAAGCCGCCTGGAAAAAGGCCGTCGAAATGCTCGATCTGGTCAGCATTCCGGAGCCCGCCCAGCGCGCCAAGGAGTATCCGCACCAGCTGTCCGGCGGCATGCGCCAGCGTGTGATGATCGCCATCGCTCTCTCCTGTAACCCAAGGCTACTGATTGCCGACGAGCCGACCACAGCGCTCGACGTGACCATACAGGCACAGATCCTCGACCTGATGCGCAACCTGCAGAAGGAGATTGGCACCAGCATCCTGTTCATCACCCATGACCTGGCGGTGGTAGCGGAGATGGCCGATCGGGTGGTGGTGATGTACACCGGCCGTGCCGTGGAGGAGTCCGGTGTTTTCGACATCTATGAGCGACCGACCATGCCGTACACCAAGGGCCTGCTCAACTCCATTCCCTCCTGGAGCGGCAACAAACAGGGCAAGAAGGATCGCCTGGTGGCCATCCCCGGCAATGTGCCAAGCCCCATGAACCTTCCGCCAGGCTGCAGCTTCGAGCCCCGCTGTCAATACGCCAAGGATATCTGCACGAAACAGGTACCACCGCTGGAATCCATCGGTGGCGACCATCGAGTGCGCTGTGTGCGCTGGAAGGAAATCGAGAGTGACATCAACGCGGGGAGGTCTTGATCATGGAAAATACGGCCATCAAGCAAGACCTCATGGGTAGCGAGCTGCCGCAAGAAGTTGTCCTGCGAGTCTCCAACCTGAAGAAGTACTTCCCGGTCGGCAAGACCTTCTTCAAGAAAAACCGGCGTGTGGTCAAGGCCATCGACGACGTCTCCTTCACCGTCAACAAGGGCGAGGTCGTTGGCCTGGTCGGCGAGTCCGGTTCCGGCAAGACCACCATCGGACGCATGATCATGCGTCTCATCGACCCAACTTCGGGCAGCATGGAATTCGGTGAAACCGACGTGGCCACCGCGGAAGGCAAGGAATTGATGGCCATGCGCAAGGCCATCCAGATCATCTTCCAGGATCCCTACGGCAGCCTGAACCCGCGCATGAAGGTCGGCCCGATCATCCGTGAAGGCCTGGATGTCCACCGCATGTACAGCATGGCCGAGCGTAACGAGCGCATTGCCAAACTGCTCGAGACCGTCGGGCTGGGTGCTGCCCACGTCAATCGCCACCCCCACGAATTCTCCGGTGGCCAGCGCCAGCGTATCGGCATCGCCCGAGCCTTGGCGGTCAGTCCACGGCTGCTGGTTGCCGACGAGCCTGTCTCGGCACTGGACGTCTCGGTCCAGGCCCAGGTACTCAACCTGCTGCAGGATCTCAAGGAAGAGTACAACTTCTCGATGCTGATGATCTCCCACGACCTGGGGGTGGTCGAGCATGCCTGTGACAAGGTCATCGTGCTCTACCTTGCAAAGTCATGGAAATGGCGCCAGCCGACAAGCTCTATTCCAATCCGACCCATCCGTACACTCAATCACTTCTTTCAGCGATGCCGGTTCCCGACCCGCGTCGCCGCCATGACAAGAGCCGCATCATTCTCAAGGGGGACATTCCCAGCCCGATCAGCCCCCCATCCGGCTGCGTGTTCCGTACCCGCTGCCCTATCGCTACCAAGGAGTGTGCCGAGGTCGTACCGCCGCTGGAAGAGACGAGTCCAGGGCATTTCAAGGCCTGCATACATCGCTGATTTTAGCCGGAATGAAATGAACGGGAGTTCAGACAATGACAACAACCGCTGCATCATCCCAGCAACCACCCTCTAGTGAGCGTAAGGACATGCAGGTCGTCGCCGCCAAGCGCAGCTTGTGGAAGGATGCTTTGCGATCTCTGTATCGCTCCAAGGCAGCATTCGGGTCAGCCATTTTTCTTCTCTTGATGGTTCTCATCGCGCTGACTGCCCAGTGGATCGCGCCGCATGACCCTCAGGGGATCGACATCAGCAACAGGATGCTCTGGCCGGTCTGGACAGATGCCAACTCCAACCCCATGTACTTGCTGGGGACGGACGCCCTCGGCCGTGACATCCTCAGCCGCCTTATCTTCGCCTCGCAGATGACCTTGACGGTTGCTGTGTCAGCCGTCATTGCCAGCGGCCTTGTCGGCATCTTCATGGGCCTGATCAGCGGCTTCTTCGGCCGCTGGATGGACGCCGTGATCATGCGTCTGGCAGATCTTCAGCTGGCTTTCCCCAGCCTGCTGATCGGCCTGATCGTCATGGCCCTGATCGGCTCGGGGGTGATCGAGCTGATCTTCGTTATCGCCTTGACCCAGTGGGCCTATTACGCCCGTATCGTGCGCTCTGAAGTCATCAAGGTCAGGGAAACAGAATACGTTCAGGCCTCACGGGCGCTGGGAGCCGGTAATGTGCGCCTGATCTTCAAGCATGTGCTACCTAACGCGCTGGCCTCGATGCTTGTGGTAGCCAGCTTCACCCTGGCCATCGCCATCTATTACGAGGCCTCACTGAGCTTTTTCGGCCTGGGCATCCCTCCGGCGATACCCACCTGGGGCAACATGATCGCCGATGCGCGCAATATCATGCTGCGCAACTGGTGGTTCGCCCTCTTCCCCGGTCTGGCCATTACCTTCACCGTCCTTGCCTTCAATCTCCTCGGGGATTGGGTGCGGGATCACTTCGATGTCAAAGCGGAATAGGAGGTTTAGCTACAAGATTTTCCCACAACACCAAACAGTCTGGAGACAACAATGAAAATGCCATCCAAGATAATACGCCGCGCGCTCATCCCGTCACTGGCACTAACCGCCATTGCCGGTGCAGTTCAAGCCCAAGCCAATACCGTCACCTATGTGCTCTACGAAACCATCGACGTTATCGGTGACCCGGTGATGAACGTCAATTACTCGGAACAGATGGTCTCGAAAGCCATGTTCGAGCCGCTGGTCTGGGACTTCGATGCCCGGCGCGCCCGAGGGGGAAAAGAGCGGCCTGAGACCCGCCCTGGCCACCGAGTGGGAGCCAGTCGAAGGCGAGAATGCCTGGCGCTTCAAGTTGCGCGAGGGTGTCACCTTCCATAACGGTGAACCGTTCACCGCGGAAGCCGTCAAGTACAGCATCGAAAGGGTGCATGAAGAAGGCTTCCCCAGCGGGGACAAATTCCTGGACGTACCGATCGATTATGTGGAGATCGTCAACGATCATGAGGTGATCATTCACACCACTGAGCCGGCACCAATTCTCCCCAGCCAACTGTCACGCAACGGCGCCTTCATCCTGGAGCCCGGCCATTACCAGGCCATCGACGAGATCGATGACATGCGTTTCCAGCCCATGGGTACAGGACCGTTCAGCCTGAACGAGTACCGTGCCGATGACCGAGTGATCCTTGATCGCCACGATGACTACTGGGGCTGGCACGACAACAGCAATGTCAATCAACTGGTCTTCCGCAATATTCCCGAGGAGTCCACGGCGCTGGCCGAACTGATCGACGGCAATGTCGATATCATTCGCCTCCGTCCCGACCTGGTCGACTCGGCTGAAAACGCCGAAGGGGTGACCACTATAGTCGGCCCCAGCCTGGTGCGTGGCATGCTCGGCTTCAACATGGACATGTACGAGGAGCTGCGTGATCCACGCGTGCGGCAGGCGCTGAACTATGCCATCGACCGTGAGGAGATGATCGATGCCCTGGCCTTCGGCAACCAGGACCTGCAAATGGTCAATGTGGTCAACCCGCCGAACGTCAATCCTGATCTGGATCCGTACCCGTTCGACCTCGAAAGGGCAATGGAACTGCTTGCCGAGGCGGGTTACCCGGAAGGCTTCACCATCGACACCATCGATGTCATGACGCCCGAATCCTTCAACTACGCCGAGATCGCCGCGGCCTACTGGAGCGCCATCGGGGTCAACGTTGGCGAGGTGCGTCAGCTCGACTGGAGCGTTGTACGCGAGCGTTGGGCGGCCCGCACCCTGAGCGTGCATGCCTTCGCCTGGTCGGCGGCAGAGAATACGCCGGAGACCGACATGTGGGCGGTGCACGATGGTCGTCAGACCAACTCCACCCACTGGGCCACCTATAGCGATCGCTACCAGGAGTGGGAGGACATGTATGCGGAGCTCTCCTCCACCATCGACGAGGACCGTCGCCAGGAGCTCAACTATGCCATGCAGGAGATTCTCCACGAGGATCCGCCCTGGCTCTACACCTACCTGATGCCGATCCCCATGGGGCTCAACGAGCGTATCGGTGGCTACTACCCGCATCCGTCAATGCTGCTGGAAGACTGGGCCTCCATCTACGTGAAGGAGTAACCCGTCATGGGGCAGCCGGCCTCAAGCCGGTTGCCCCTTGGCCACCATAACAAGACTGATTCCCGGGAGCGCCTTCGATGTTCTATTTAGCCAACCGCCTGGTGCAGGGCCTGATCGTGATCCTGGCCGCCCTGACCCTGGCCTTTCTGATGATGTTCGTCATCGGCGATCCGGCGCTGATGTATGTCGGCCCAGATGCGTCGGCAGAGGTCCTGGAAGCCTACCGGGTATCGCTAGGCTTCGATCGCCCGCTGATCGTGCAGTATTTCGAATTCATGCGCAATGCCGTACAGCTGGACTTCGGCGTCTCCTACCGCCACCGCATCGATGTGGTGCCGATCATAGGCGAACGACTACTTCGCTCAGCGGAGCTGGCCCTTCCCGCCATGTTGCTCGCCGCTCTCGTCTCGATACCCGTCGGGGTGATCAGCGCCGTGCACCGAAACTCCTGGATCGACTATGTGGCCCGCTTCGTGGCACTGATCGGACAGGCCGCACCCAACTTCTGGGTGGGCATCATGGCCATTCTGTTTTTCTCGTCCTACCTGGGCATCCTGCCGTCCTCGGGGCGTGCCGACCCGGGCTCGCCGATCTGGGTACAAGCACGCTACATCTTGATGCCCATGGTTATCCTGTCGCTGATGCCCATGGCCTACCTGACACGGATGATGCGCTCCACCGTGCTGGAGGTGATCAATGAGGACTATGTGCGTACCGCTCGAGCCAAGGGGCTCAGCGAAACCAAAGTGATCTATGTGCATGCCCTTCGCAATGCACTGATCCCCTACATCACACTCTATGCCCTGCAGTTTGGCTGGATACTCGCCGGCTCGATGGTGATCGAGACAGTCTTTGCCTGGCCCGGCTTCGGACGCCTGCTGATGGACTCCATCCGCATGCTCGACATACCCGTAGTGGCGGCAGGCTTGACGACTGTTGCAGCACTCTACATTGGTCTAAACCTGCTGGCCGATATGCTCTATACCCTGCTGGACCCAAGGGTCGTCAATCGCTAACCGGGTCCATTCACCGAGAAGATACACAGCCCAATTAACTGACAAGTCAATAGACAGGAGAATCATCATGACGGAACGTGTTGCAATGATCGGCAGCGGTATCATCGGACGGGCCTTCGCGATCTGCTTCTCACGCGGAGGCTATGAAGTCACCCTTTATGACCCCAAGGATGGCGTAGCCGATGCAGCCATACCCCTGATGCGCGAGACGGTAGCCGACCTTGAGCAGAATGGTCTGCTCAACGATCGCACCACCGATGATGTGATGAGCCGGATGGTCCCGGTCAAGACCATGGAGGAAGCCGTCGAAGGAGCGATCCATGTCCAGGAAAACGCCCCGGAAGTGCTGGAACTAAAACGTGAGCTGTTCACCAAGCTCGACAAGATCGCTCCCAAGGATGCGGTACTGGCCAGCTCGTCCTCTTCCATTGTCACCTCCAAGTTCACCGAGGAGCTCGAGGGCCGTCATCGCTGCATGATCGTCCATCCCACCAATCCCCCCTATGTAGTCACGATTCTCGAACTGGTCCCAGCGCCCTGGACAGACCCTGAAGTGACGCAGAAGACCCGAGAGCGCCTCGAAGCCATGGGCATGTCCCCCATCACCCTGCACAAGGAGGTCACCGGCTTCATCATGAACCGCTTCCAGTCGCCAATCCTCCAAGAGGCGTTTCGCCTTGTCGCGATGGGCGTGGTGTCTCCCGAGGACGTGGACAAGGCGATGTCGGAAGGCATCAGCCAGAGGTGGTCGTTCATCGGTCCGCTGGAAGTTGGCGACCTCAACGCGCCCAATGGGTTTCGCGAATACGCCGAAAAGTACGAGGCCATGAACCGCAATATCGCCATGGAGCAGCGCGACCTTATGCCCTGGGCCGGCCCGCTACTGGACTACATCGACAAGAGTTTTCGCGAGCGGGTGCCGATGGATCAGCACAAGGCTCGCCAGCAGTGGCGTGACCGCCGCTTGATGGCATTGGCCGTTCATAAGAAGTGGGCCAACGATAATATCAAGTAGCGCCGATTCCTAAAATGCAAACAACATAAGGAGCGTAAAATGCGACTCGTACACACCATGATTCGTGTCGAAGACCTCGATGAATCCATTGAATTCTATACCAAGAAGATCGGGCTGGAATTCGTTACCAAGGAAGAACTACCCGGCAATGACGCCACCATCGCCTTCCTGCGTGACCCCAAGAGTGGCCATGAGATCGAGCTGACCTATAACCATGATGGCCGCTCCTATGACCTGGGCGACGGCTACGGTCACATGGCCTTCGACGTGGCGAGTGTCGATGACACCTATGAAGAGTGGAAGTCGCGTGGCGTCGAGTTCTCGCTGTTGCCCAAGACCATGCAAAACGGGATGCGTATCGCCTTTGCCGTAGACCCTACCGGCTACAAGTTGGAATTGCGTGAAATGCCTGAGACGGCATGACCCCATGCCTCAGCGTAGCGGCCGCCGGCCCTGATCTGAGATAAGCCGGCGGTTTAGCATGACAACAAGAGGAATAGTCCATGCCACTCGATAGAACCGAGCTGCTCGACGCCTATCGCAGCATGTCGACCATCCGGGCCTTTGAAGAGAAGGTTCACGAAGTATTTGCCAGAGGTGAAATCCCGGGCTTTGCTCACCTTTATGCAGGTGAAGAAGCATCCGGCGTCGGAATCTGCCGGCATCTCAATGATGAGGATTACATCACCAGCACCCACCGCGGCCATGGTCACGCCATTGCCAAGGGGTGCGATGTCCCTGCAATGATGGCGGAACTCTACGGCAAGCGCACGGGCCTATGCCTTGGCAAGGGTGGCTCCATGCATATCGCCGATCTGGACAAGGGCATGATGGGTGCCAACGGTATCGTCGGTGGTGGCCCGCCATTGGCTTGTGGCGCCGCCCTCAGCGCCAGAATGCTGAAGACCAATGGTGTGGTGGTCTCCTTTCTGGGCGACGGCGCCATCAATGAGGGCTCCACCATGGAGGCCATGAACATGGCCAAGGTCTTCAACCTGCCGGTGATCTTTGCCATCGAGGACAACGAGTACGGTCAAGCCACCGCCAGTGCCTGGTCGGTAGCCGGCAGCATGACAAAACGTGCCGCAGGTTTCGATATCCCCACTACCCTGGTGGATGGCTTCGACTTCTTCGACGTTCACCAGGCAGCGGGGGCGGCGATCGACCAGGCACGCAACGGTGGCGGGCCTCAGGTCCTGCATATCAAGCTCTATCGGTACTATGGTCACTTCGAGGGCGATGCCACCACCTATCGCGGCAAGGGGGAGCTGGACAAGGTCAAGGAGACCAAGGACTGCCTGGTTCGCTTTCGTACCGACTTGACCAGCGAGCACGGCATAGCTGCTTCCGACCTCGAGCAGATCGACGCGGAGATCGCCTCACTGATCAAGCAATCGGTGGACGATGCCCGCCAGGCCGAACCACCGCGGGAAGCGGATCTCCACACCGACGTCTACGTATCCTATTGAGGGGGCACCATGTCCAGGAAAAGCTTTCGCCAAGCCATCAATGAGGCCCTGCGTGACGAGATGCGTCGTGACCCTACGGTCTTCGTGATCGGTGAAGATATTGTCGGTGGAATGGGGCACCTGGGGACCAGGACGCCTGGGGTGGCGTTCTCGGGGTTACCAAGGGGCTCGCCCCCGAATTCGGACGCGATCGTGTCATGGATACGCCAATCAGCGAGATGGCCTATATCGGGGCGGCAGCAGGTGCCGCTGCTACCGGTACGCGACCGGTCGCCGAGCTGATGTTCGTTGACTTCATGGGAACCTGCTTCGATCAGGTGCTGAACCAGGCAGCGAAGTTCCGCTACATGTTTGGCGGCAAGGCCAAGACCCCTATGGTGATTCGCACCATGTACGGTGCGGGTCTCAGTGCGGCGGCGCAGCATAGCCAGTGTCTCTATCCTATCTTCACGCATGTGCCGGGCATCAAGGTGGTAATTCCCTCTTCTCCCTATGAAGCCAAGGGGTTGTTGACTCAAGCCATTCGTGATGACGATCCGGTGATCTTCTTTGAACACAAGTTCATGTATGACGACAAGGGCGAGGTTCCCGATGAGCCTTATACGATCCCCTTCGGTGAGGCGAACCTGGTCCGTGAGGGGGATGACGTGACCATCGTGGCCTTGGGGCGGATGGTGAAGCTGGCCAATGAAGCGGCCGAACAGCTCGCCGATCAAGGGATTCAGTGCACGGTTCTGGACCCTCGCACAACTTCCCCCCTCGATGAGGAGGCGATTCTGGCCAGCGTGCGCCGGACCGGGCGCCTGGTTGTCGTTGATGAAGCCTCGCCGCGATGCAATGTCGGAACCGATATCTCTGCGCTGGTAGCCGAGAAGGCCTTCGACGCCCTCAAGGGGCCGATCCGCGTGGTCTCTCCTCCGCATACGCCGGTACCTTTTTCACCGGCGCTGGAGGTTCACTACATTCCGTCAGTAGAACGGATCCGTGATACGGCGAAATCACTCGTGGAGGGCAAGTGATGGCAGACCAGATAATTGCCCTGACCCTGCCCAAATGGGGCCTGTCGATGCAGGATGGCTGCATTGCCGCTTGGCATGTCACCGAAGGGGCTAGTGTCGAGAAAGGCGATGAGATCGTCGATATCGAGACTGAGAAAATCAACAACACCTATGAAGCGCCGGCAAGCGGTGTATTGCGACGCAAACTCGCTGCGGAAGGTGATGAAATCAAGGTAGGCGCATTATTCGGTGTCATTGCTCCAAGCGAAGTATCCGACGAAGAGATCGACCGCTTCATTGAAGACTTCGATCATCCTTGACTGGCCACGCCTGCGCTCATTGAGCGGTCATCGTCTGCAATCGCCCCCTACGGCCTGTTGCAGTCGGCTCCTTCGATCACTTGAGGACATCATCCATGGCACAGTATTTTACCGACTTCTCCGATTACTCGGTGAACAAGGCCCCCGAGGATTGGCGAGATGCCTGGATACCGGGCGGCCACCGCCTCGAGATTCACGAGGTACCCGACGCCGTGGGCGGCAAGGTACTACGGCACCACATCGACACCAACAACCGGCGCGCCTGGGCCTGGGAACGTGTACCTCGCGGTTCATCCTGCTACGAGATTCTCACCCGTCTGCGTTCAAGCAGCGCTGACTCGCGCTTTGGCGTCATCGCACGTGGAGATGGCCAGGGTGAGCGCGGCACTGAACAGGGGGTAACCTGCGAATTCTTCAAGGGCGCCAATCACAGCCTGGTCGAGTACGAGCCGGCCAAGCTGGAATTGCGCCAGACCTTGTTCTTGATCGCCTACAACCCACAGGGCGAAAGAGATAGAGGCCCTGAGCGGCCTCACGGAGTGGCCAGAATCTGGGGTGAGAGTTTCTTTCCTTGGGCACCGGACCAATGGTTCTGGCTGCGTCTGCAGGTCTTCGCAAAGGATGGCACCTTGCATGCCCGCGCCAAGGCGTGGGATGGCAGTGGAGAAGTCAGCGAACCCGACTGGTGGCATTACGAGGTGAGCAATATCGAACCCGACAGCGTCGGTGCCAATGGCTGGGTAGGCATTACCGGCCAACGTGAAGCAGGCATTCGGGACTACGACGTGTTTTCGGTGGGTACCGATGGCGACCCGGCTCCTATGCCTTGATGCCATCGCCAACAATCCATACAGCCCGCGATTACTCCCTACTTCGTCCTGACGAGGTAGAGAATAACAACCAGAGAGAGTGGTATCCCTATGCGTTATAGAAAATTCGGCAATACCGACCTCGTACTATCGGAAATCTGCTTCGGGGCCATGCGTTTTACCAGCACGGCGGATCACGTGACACTACCTGGCGAGCCGACCAGGCAAGAAGCCGAACAACAGAACCGCAACGGTCGTCGTGCCGTCGAAGCCGCCCTGAGCGGTGGCGTGAACTGTATCCACTCGAGTGGTGACTACGGTACTCGCTGGATGCTCAGCGAGATTCTGGCCGATCACCCCCAGCGTAAGGATATTCACCACATCATCAAGATGACCAGCCCCGACTACGAAGAAGGGGAGTTCGATCCCAAGGTGCTGCGCAATGACGTGGAAGAGGCATTGCGTGACCTGCATACCGATCGGATCGCCATCGTTCAGCATCTGCAGCGTGGGCCCCATGTGCCCAAGGTAGAGGCCTATGCCGAAGCCGGCGATCAACGGCGCATCGAGGCCCTGCCGGAGATCATCGGGCCACTTCAGGAAACCTTTGCCGAACTCAAGCAGGAAGGCAAGGTCGGCCACCTGATCACTTTTCCCCACACCATGGGCTATGCCCAGGCCGCTCTCGACAGTGGCGCCTACGAAGGTGTTGCCCACTTCCTGAACCTCATCGAGCCCGAGGCCCTGGAAATCCTCGATCGCCTGGAGCGTGAGGGCAAGGGATTTCTTGCCATTCGTCCCCTGCTCCAGGGCATGCTGACGGACAAGAGAATCAACCGGGACAGTCTGCCTGAGAACGATATCAAGCGCCGAGCGGGTTGGGATTCACGCTACGCCCTTCTGGAAAGAATCCGCGAGAGGATAGGCGATCCCGAAGTCTCCTGGACAACCTTTGCGCTGCAATTCGCCCTCGCCCATGATGCCGTGACCTCACTAGTGGCAAGCGGCAACAACGAGCATCAAGTTGAGACAATGCTGGAGGCCTGCCAGGGAGAGTATCCATCCAGGGAACTGCTCAAGACGGTGTACGACATCGTTGACGAGCTGGGAATGCCGCCCAAGGCTGATCTTTTTGGCCTGTGAATCCATTTAATCTGGCATAGACAGCCAACCGCACCGAGGAGATATCTGCCATGCTATGGATGATCGTGCTCTCCGCACTCTTCAGCTATATCGCCGTGAGCCAGGCCATCAAGCGAAATCGCACGGGTCGCAACTGGTTTCACTGGGCATTCTGCTCGGCCTTCGCGATCTCCGGTTTCCTGTTCTCGTTGGCAGCATTCGTGCAACCCGCTGCCGCCTGAGCTCATTACTCTCTGAAAGTCGAGGCCAACGATGGAAAAGGAAAAAGTTCTCATACCGCTTGATGGTTCCGATACTAGTCGGACAATCCTGCCCCATGTGTGTCACTTCTGTGACGCTGGGGCATTCGAGGTCATCATCCTTCGAGCCAAGAGCGTTCCCTCCAGCAGTTTTGACACCACGAACCTATCCAATCGACCCATGATCATGAGTGGCGATTTAATTCCCTACCAGGCTGTCGATCCGCGGGTACAAAACCCTGGTGCGCAGGCAATCCAAAAGGAGGAGGCCTGGGAGGACCTCAGGGTGCAGCTAAGGGAAGAACTACAGGGGGATATCGACTACCTGGAGGAGAAAGGATATACCGTCTCAGTAGCGATACATTTTGGAAAACCAGTAGAAGAAATCATTTTTATAGCGGAGCAGAAAAGTGTAGCGCTGATCGCCATGGCCAGTCATGGCCGCACGGGGGTAAAGCATTTATTGAAAGGCAGCGTAACAGAAGATGTACTGCATCATATCAATATTCCGCTACTGATCATCAATGCGCCGGATACTTGAATCCAACAACCGCAGTCAACCTGGATTGAAAGCCGACCCTCGTCAGATTCGACGTTTCTTTCCCCATAACCGATTGATATTTCTAAAAATCACGAATCGCCACGATCATTTCCATGCCGGTTCGTGATTGGCGCACTCGCCCATCGCCTATCATGAAGCCGGCTGTCTCGACAGTCGGAGAAACGATATGCTTTACTGGCAGTCAAATGAAGCATTCCAATAAAGTTATAATATAA
>NZ_AZQX01000389.1:0-6138 GCF_000568385.1 Halomonas sp. BC04 | reverse complement strand
CAGGAACAGCACCGCCACGACCACGGCGGTGAGCCCGGTGCGCCCGCCGGAAGCGATGCCTGCCGTGGATTCAATGTAGCTGGTGGTGGTCGAGGTGCCCAGCGCGGCACCGGCCATGGAGCCCCACTGTCGGCCATCATGCGCGATTCAGGCGCGGCAGCTTGCCGTCCTTGTCCAGCAGGCCACCGCGATGCGCCACGCCCACCAGGGTGCCGGAGGTATCGAACAGGTCGACGAACAGGAAGGCGAAGATCACGCTGAGCATGGCGATATCCAGCGCGCCCATCAGGTCCATGGCCATGAAGGTCGGCGCAATGGAGGGCGGCATGGACATCATCCCGCCGTACTCGTTATGCCCCAACACGATGGCCAGCACGGTGATGCCCAGGATGCCGATCATCACGGCGCCGGTGATCTTCAGGTAGGCCATGGCGGTGATGACGAAGAAGCCCAGTAGCGCATAGATGGCCGGCGGCTCGGAGAGATCGCCCAACGCCACGTAGGTGGCCGGGTTGGAGACCACGATGCCGGCATTCTTCAGCGCGATCATCGCCAGGAACAGGCCGATGCCGGCGGCGATGCCCAGACGCAGCGAGAGCGGAATGGAGTTGATGATCCATTCACGGATCTTGAAGATGCTCAGCAGGAAGAAGCAGAAGCCCGAGAAGAACACGGCACCCAGCGCCGCCTCCCAGGTATAGCCCATGCCCAGCACCACGCCGTAGGTGAAGAAGGCGTTGAGCCCCATGCCCGGCGCCTGGGCGATGGGATAGTTGGCCCAGAGCCCCATGATAAGACAGCCGACGGCTGCCGCCAGGCAGGTCGCCACGAAGACGGCGCCATAGTCCATGCCCGCTTCGGAGAGAATGCTGGGGTTGACGAAGATGATGTAGGCCATGGTCAGGAAGGTGGTGATCCCGGCAATGACCTCGGTCTTCACGCTGGTGTTGTGCTCGGTCAGCTTGAAGTGATTGTCGATCAGTTTATTCAGCATTGGAGGCATTCCTGCGCACTTGTTCTGGTTATCGTCCAGGGGGGGGGCGAGAAAAGCGGCACATGGTACCCAAAGGTGGCCCGTGATGCGAGGCGATCCTTGCCGCCACGGACCGCTTTTCTCACTCTTTTCGTTTCGCTCTTCCCTTTTTAAGCAAACGCCAAGCCATCTACCAGCGCCGCCACCAACGGAAACTTGACGAAACGGTCAATCGAACGCTGCCATCAAGCCCCCCGGGCGGCCAGCACGCGCTCCACGGTTTCAACGATCGCTTGCGTCTGGGGATCGACCTCGATATTGACCCGATCCCCGGGCACACGATCCACCAGAATGGTGCGTGCCAGCGTCTCGGGTATCAGATCGACGCAGAACCGTGGGCCATGGTCGACGTTGGCGGCTCGAACATCACCGATGGTCAAGCTGATGCCGTCGACACCGATGTAACCCTTGGCGAAGAGGAAGCGGCCCAGTCCGTGGGGAACCTCGAACCAGAGCCGGCGGTTGTTGGGGGCCTCGTCCAGCTCCACCAGTTCGGCCATGGCCATGACGTGGCCGGACATGGCATGCCCGCCGATTTCGTCACCGAAACGCGCCGCCCGCTCGATATTGACCCGGTCCCCTACCTCGAGCCCGCCCAGGTTGGTCACTTTCAGTGTCTCGCGCATCAGATCGAAGCGGACCTGCTCGCCCTCGATGGCCGTCACGGTCAAGCAGACACCGTTGTGAGAGACGGAGGCACCGGGCTCCAGCCCCTGGCGCAGCTCATCGGAAAGAACCACGACATGGGTACGGAAGGCCTCGGCCTCCTCGATCGCCACGATTTCCGCCGTGCCCTGAACGATACCTGTGAACATGAAGTTTCCTCGTGCAGCTCCCGGACGGGAGGTTGAGATAGGGATTGAGACAGGGCTGGCAGTGTAGGAAGTCGCGGGGCGTGCGTCTATCCGGCGTGCTCCCACCCATTGGATTCAAGCCAGAAAAAAACAGGCAATTCCAACCCCTAACAGCGAATCTTGCTGCCT
The DNA here is from genome assembly GCF_000568385.1 of Halomonas sp. BC04. NCBI lineage: Bacteria > Pseudomonadati > Pseudomonadota > Gammaproteobacteria > Oceanospirillales > Halomonadaceae > Halomonas > Halomonas sp. BC04. The sequence continues at coordinate 4,122 of NZ_AZQX01000389.1, read as the reverse complement.
ACTGGCCAATCCCTGCACAAGAATCACCACCCCGATTGACAACTTACGCCTTTGGTCGTAGCATTGGCCGTCACATTTAAAGGCGCCGATTTGTACCCGGATTGCGGGCGCCCATGGCGAAAGTGCTTTCGAGCGCTCTTCGACATGAAGTGCAGCTAAAAGGGTGTGTCCAGCGTTGATGGCCACCCGTCAGGGTGGCCTTTTTTTTGGCACCCACTGCTCGCCCCGCAATGAAACGGCCTGTCAGTGGAAGCCAGATGATCACTTTACGCAACGTCTCCAAGACCTACCATATCAGGGGCGGCCACAAGGATGGCGCTCGAGGCCACGTCAAGGTCGTCGAAGCCCTGAAGAACGCGAACCTCCATGTGCCCAGGGCAGCATCCACGGCGTGATCGGCCTTTCCGGGGCCGGCAAGTCGACCCTGATTCGCTGCGTCAACCTGCTGGAGCGCCCCACCAGCGGCAGCGTGACGGTGGACGGGCAGGAGATGACCCGCCTCTCCGCCTCGGCCCTGAACCAGGCTCGCCACCGTATCGGCATGATCTTCCAGCACTTCAACCTGCTGACCACGCGCAACGTGTACGACAATATCGCCCTGCCCCTGGAGCTGATGGGCATGAAGCGCACCGCCATCCGCGAACGCGTGATGCCGCTGCTCGAGCTCACCGGACTGACGGACAAGATCAGCCAGTACCCCGCCCAGCTCTCCGGCGGCCAGAAGCAACGTGTCGCCATCGCCAGGGCCTGGCCAGCGAACCGCGGGTATTGCTGTGCGACGAGGCGACCTCCGCCCTGGACCCCCAGACCACCGGCTCGATCCTGGAACTGCTGCGGGACATCAATCAGACGCTGGGCCTGACCATCCTGCTGATCACCCACGAGATGGAGGTGGTCAAGTCGATCTGCCATCGGGTCAGCCTGATATCCGACGGCGAACTGGTGGAGGAGGCCGATGTGGGCGACTTCTTCACCGCCCCCGGCACTCAGCTGGGCCGAGAATTCCTCAATGACTTCCTGCAACTGGAACCGCCCAAGGGGCTGGTCGAGCGCCTGGAAGCCGAGCCCGGCGAGCACACCCACCCGGTGGTGCGCCTGGCGTTCTCCGGCGATGCCGTCTCCACCCCGTTGATCTCGCGCCTTGCTCGGGACTGCGAAGTCGACGTCAGCATTCTCCAGGCCAAGGTGGAGTCGATCCAGGAGCGCACCCTGGGTTGATGATCGCCGAGCTCCTGGGGCCGGCCGAAAAGACGCGTCAGGCCATCGACTATCTCGAATCCCATGATCTTCACGTGGAGGTGCTAGGCCATGTCCAGCGCGATGATTGACCTCATCATCAAGGCCACCCTGGATACGCTCTACATGGTGGGTGTTTCCGGCTTGCTCGCGGCGCTGTTCGGCGTTCCGCTGGGCGTGATGCTGTACGTCACGCGACCGCGGCAGATACTCGCTCGCCCCGCCCTGAATCAGGCGCTTGGCATCGTTACCAATATTGGCCGCTCCATCCCCTTCATCATCCTGATGGTGGCCATCATTCCCTTCACCCGCATGGTGGTCGGCACCTCCATCGGCACCAATGCCGCCATCGTGCCGTTGACCATCGCCGCCATTCCCTTCGTGGCCAGGCTGGTGGAGGGCGCGCTCAACGAGATCCCGCCGGGGCTGGTCGAGGCCGCCCAGTCCATGGGGGCCACGCCGGGCAGATCATCGCCAAGGTGCTGCTTCCGGAGGCCCGCGGCGGCATCATCACCGGCCTGACGATCACCATCGTGACCCTGGTGAGCTATTCGGCCATGGCCGGTGCCGTGGGCGGCGGCGGCCTGGGCGACCTGGGCATCCGCTACGGCTACAACCGCTTCAACCCCACCGTCATGCTGATCACCGTGGCGATCCTGGTGGTCATGGTCCAGGGCTTCCAGAGTCTGGGCGACTACCTGGTGCGCAAGTCGGATCGCAAGTAAGAGAAGCCCCCTACCAGAAGAAAGGAGAGGTACCATGCAAGTCACCCTGACCCGCCTGCTCGGCGCCGCCACACTGGCCGGTGCCACCCTGATCGCCGGCTGCGGCGGAGACGACGCCGCCACCGAGACACGCTCGATCAAGGTCGGCACCATGTCCGGCCCCGAATCCGAGGTGATGGAAGTGGCCGTCCAGATCGCCAGCGAGCGTTACGATCTCGAGGTCGAGATCATCGAGTTCACCGACTACGTCTCGCCCAACGCCGCCCTGGCCGACGGCAGCCTGGATGCCAACGCCTTCCAGCACGAGCCCTACCTGCAGAGCATGGTAGATGATCGCGGCTACGACCTGACGGTTGCCGGCTACACCTTCGTCTATCCCATCGGTGCCTATTCGGAGAAGCACACCGATATCGCGGAGCTGCCGGAGCGTGCCATCATCGCGCTGCCCAACGACCCCACCAACGGTGGCCGCGCGATGATCCTGATGCACAACGCCGGCCTGATCGAACTGGACGATCCGGAAAATCTCGAGGCAACTCCGGTCAACGTGGTCGAGAACCCGCACAACTTCCGGTTTCGCGAGATCGAAGCCGCCCAGCTGCCGCGGGTCCTGCCCGATGTGGACCTGGCCTTCATCAACAACACCTTCGCCCAGCCTGCAGGCCTGAGCCTGGATGATGCCCTGATCAAGGAAGGACCGGAATCGCCCTACGTCAACCTGATCGCCGTGCGCAGCGGCGACGAGGAGCGCGAGGAGATCCAGCAGCTGGTATCGGCATACCAGAGCGACGAGGTCGCTGCCAAGGCACTGGAACTGTTCGACGGTGGTGCCGTGCCCGGCTGGCAGTAACAGCCGGTGTAAGGACAACGGGCCGACGCATTGCGTCGGCCCGTTTTCTTCGTAGCAGCGGTCCAGTCACTTGATCTTGCCTTCGACCCTGTCGATCCGCCCCTCCAGACTCTGATCCTTGTCCGTGGCGGTGGCGATTCGCAGCGTGCTGTCGACACGAGGCGCTCCTCTCTCGTGCAGGACATCATGGCAACGCTGAACGACACGCATCACTTCCTCCCACGACCCTTCGAGATTGGTACCATGGGCATGGAGGCGATAGTTGAGGCCTGCCTCTTCGATCACATCCTCGCAGGCCGCGATGTGAGAGGAGAGAGAGGCTCCTGCTCCTATGGGGGTGACATTGACATCGGCAACGACTCGCATACTCAATCCTCCTGATTGATCCACGGGCATCCCATTCCGAAACCTAGTGCCGTCCAGGCCATACTTCAACTTGAGCACAGGAGTCCCCATGCATCGCCCTCGACTGACTACACCCTGCTTAGCCAGCAGCTCGAGGCCCTTCTCGAAGACCGAGACTGGCTGGCCAACAGCGCCCAGACCTGCGCCTTCATCATGGAGGCGATACCAGAACTCAACTGGGCCGGCTTCTACCTTCAGCGCCGGGATCACGTGCTGACCCTCGGCCCCTTTCAGGGTAAACCGGCCTGCAATCCGATTCCGTTCACCAAGGGCGTTTGCGGTGCTGCAGCCCGCACGCAACAGACCCAGCGCATCGAGGATGTGCATGCCATTGCCGACCACATCGCCTGCGATGCCGCCTCCCGCTCCGAACTGGTCGTGCCCATCGTGACCCAGGGTCACCTGTGGGGCGTGCTCGACCTGGACAGCCCCCGACGTGGACGCTTCGACACCAATGACCAGACGGGCATCGAAGCCCTGGTCTCGGTATTCATGGCACGCACCGACCTGGATTGACCCCAGGGACAGGGAAGCCGCGACAAGAAGACGACAAAGAGCAAAAGCGAACCTCAATCCTTTACTGCCTCCGGCGAGGCGCCTGACGGCGCCAGTCGCGATGGGAACTCGGGGCGCCGAACCGAGCGCTCCAACAAGGTCGGCAACTACCACGTTGTAGGAAATGGGATGGACCCGTCCCTCCCTGTGCCAAGATGAGTTTGCAACGCCATCTTGGGTGCACGGGGCACCACACGGCATCTCGAAGGAGGGTCCATCCATGAATCACATTAGCATCGTCGGGATCGATCTCGCCAAGCGTGTCTTTCAACTCCATGCCGTCGATCACAAAGGGCGTCAGGTGTTCAGCAAGAAGGTCTCTCGCTCAGGCTTACGCCTGACGCTGGCCCA
>NZ_AZQX01000388.1:0-29248 GCF_000568385.1 Halomonas sp. BC04 | reverse complement strand
TGGCGCCCCTGGACGTACTTCTTCCCCATGACCATCGCCCTCAACGTGGTGGATCGCAGCAGCATGGTGTCAAGGGAGGCCGACGACCAACAGCTGGTGGAGTTCATCCTCTATCGCTTCGAGAAGGATTACGTGGACCGCTTGACCCATCAGGCATTCCTGATGAACTGCACCTCACAGGAAAAGCTGCCGCTTATCGGCGAAGAACGCGAACCCCGCTTCTCTGCCCTGCGTAGCGTCGATAGCGATACGCTGCTGTATCAGGCGGTCTGTCGCGACACCTGATCCCCAAAGGCACCTATCCATCGCCGGTTTGCCCTCCGTAAGCCGGCCATCTCGCTCCTGACACCTGCCTTCCTGCCGCCCTTTCCTGCTGAACTTTCCCGCCACCCGTTCATCGACTGACTGCCCTACTGGACGCCATTGCCATAGAATGGTCCGCAGATCCGAGGGAGAGAATACATGTTCGCCGGTTGGCAACTGATCGCCGTTTCGCTGCTCTATATCGCCGTGCTATTCGCCATCGCCTGGCGCGGCGATCGCCATGCCCGCAAGCACGGGGCGAGCCGCCGCCGGCCCATCATCTATATCCTGGCACTGGCCATCTACTGTACCTCCTGGAGTTTCTATGGGGCGGTCGGCCAAGCCGCCACGGCCGGCTGGTCCTTCGCCAGCATCTATATCGGGCCCATTCTGACGTTCCTGCTGTTCTGGCCGGTGCTGGCCAAGATGATCCGTGTCGCCAAGCGACAGAACATCACCTCCATCGCCGACTTCATTGCATCGCGCTATGGCAAGGCACAGTCGCTGGCGGCCTTCGCCAGCCTGGTGGCTCTGGTCGGCACCCTGCCCTATATCGCCCTGCAGCTGAAGGCGGTCTCCACCTCCTTTGCCGTCCTCACCGATGCCACGGACATTACCCGTACCCCACTGTTCGCCGATACGGCCTTCTTCGTCGCCATCGTCATGGCCGCCTTCGCCATCCTGTTCGGTACCCGGCATACCGACGCCACCGAGCACCACGAGGGCCTGATCCACGCCGTGGCCTTCGAGTCACTGGTCAAGCTGCTGGCTTTCCTGGTCCTCGGCGCCTACGTGACCTGGGGGATGTTCGGCGGTCTCGGGGACCTGCTGGGCCGGGCCGACAGCCAACTGGAACTGCAGCGACAGCTGGCCGACCAGGACTTCGGCCGCAGCTTCTGGGCCCAGACCCTGCTGGCAATGCTGGCGATCTTCTGCCTCCCCCGACAGTTCCATGTCGCTGTCGTGGAGAACACCCACCCCGATGACGCCTCAAATGCACGCTGGCTGTTTCCACTCTACCTGGTGGCCTTCGCCTTCTTCATCCTGCCAATCGCCGCCGCCGGCCTGGCCATGTTCCCCGACGGCTCGGTGGAGCCCGACACCTTTGTGCTGGCGCTACCCATGGCCGCAGGGAACCAATGGCTGACCCTGTTCACCTATATCGGCGGCTTCTCGGCGGCCACCGGCATGGTGATCGTGGCCACGGTGGCGGTATCGATCATGATTTCCAACGAGATCGTGATCCCGCTGCTGTTCAGGCTGCGCTGGCTGGACGCCCGGCCCCGGGACTATGGTCGCCTGGTGCTCCAGGTACGGCGCATCACCATCTGCGTCATCCTGGCGCTGGCCTATGGTTTCTACCACCTGATCGGCGAATTCAGCTCGCTGGCTTCGATCGGCATGCTCTCGTTTGCCGCCGCCGGTCAATTCGCCCCGGCCATTCTAGGTGGCCTCTACTGGAAGCGTGGCAACCGCCTGGGCGTCATCGTGGGCATGAACGCAGGCTTCGCCATCTGGCCTATAGCCTGCTGATGCCCGCCTTGATCCAGGGCGGAGTACTGCCGCCTCACTGGATCGATGGCGGCCCCTTCGGGCACCCCTGGCTCACCCCCACCGCCCTATTCGGACTCAACTTCGGCGATAGCTTCACCCATGGCGTGATGCTCTCCCTCGGGGTCAACCTGTTCTGCTACATCTTCGTGTCCCAGATCACTTCGCAGCGTGTGGTGGAACGGATCCAGGCCTCGCTGTTCGTGGACAGCGTCGAGACTCGCCAGACCTCCGTCAATCGTCCCTGGACCGGCGCCACCACGGTCGGTGACCTGAAGGTGCTGTGCGAACGGTTCCTGGGCGCCAAGCAGGTACAGCGTGCCTTCGACGACTATGCCCGGCGTACCGGGAAGCCACTGGAGGATGGCGCACGCGCTTCCATCGACGTGATCCAGTTCACCGAACGCTTCCTGGCCTCGGTGCTGGGGGCGTCGTCGGCGCGAATCGTGGTCAACTCTGCGCTGCAGGGACGCGGCATCGGTATTTCGGACGTCATCTCCATCGTCGACGAAGCGTCACAGGTACTCGAGTTCAATCGTGCCCTGCTGCAGGCCACCATCGAGAACATCAACCAGGGCATCAGCGTGGTGGACCAGAACCTGCGCCTGGTGGTCTGGAACCAGCGCTATCTGGAGCTGTTCCGCTTCCCGGACCACCTGATACGGGTCGGCGCACCCATCGACAAGATCTTTCGCTACAACGCCCACAACGGCGAATATGGCCCCGGCGACCCGGAAGAGCACGTCCAGTTGTTGATCGACAATATCCGCGACGGACAGCCACACCGCTATGTCCGCTATCGCCAGGACGGCAGCGTGCTGGAGGTTCAGGGCAACCCCATGCCGGGGGGCGGTTTCGTCTACACCTACCAGGACATCACCCAGCAGAAGCGCATCGAGGAAGCGCTGATCCGCTCCGAGAACAATATTCGTATCTACACCGACAACGTGCCGGCACTGATTGCCTACTTCGACAAGGAGTGCCGCTACCTCTTCACCAACCGCGCCTATGAGCAGGCCTTCGGTATCGACCGTAACGAAGTCATCGGTCAATCGGTGGACACGGTAATCACCGACGAGATGGCCCGGGAGCGGGCGCCCTGGATTCGCCGAGCACTGGCCGGAGAGCGGGTCAGCTTCGAAGTCTCCATGCAGGGTAGCGACGGCATCCGCTATATGCTGGTCACCTATACGCCACACTTCGGTGACAGCGGCGCCATACTCGGCTTCTTCGCCCTCTACCAGGACATCACCGAGCGCCGCGTGGCGGAAATCGCCCTCAAGGAGACCAACGAGACGCTCGAGGAGCGGGTCCGCGAGCGCACCCAGGCGCTTTCCGAGGCCAACGCCGCCCTGCGCCAGGAGAACCGGGTCCGCGCCGAGGCCGAACTCGCCCTGCGCCAGGCCAAGCAGGTGGCCGAGGACGCCAACGCCTCCAAGACTCGCTTCCTGGCAGCGGCCAGCCACGATCTGCTGCAGCCGCTGAATGCCGCCCGTCTCTTTACCTCGGCGCTCTCCCAGGAAGACGTGGCCGCGGACATGCGTCGCACCATCGGCCATATCGACAACTCGCTGCAGGCCGCCGAGGAGCTCCTGGGCACCCTGCTCGATATCTCCAAGCTCGATGCCGGCGCGCTGACCCCGCGACGCAGCCACTTTGCCCTGGCCGATATCCTCCAGCCGCTGTATGCCGAGTTCGCGGTCATGGCCGAGGACCGTGGCCTCGACCTGCTGATGGTACCGACGAACCTGTGGGTCGACAGCGACCCGCAGATGCTGAGGCGCATCGTCCAGAACTTCCTGTCGAATGCCATTCGCTATACCCAGGAGGGGCGGGTACTGCTCGGCTGCCGTCGCCAGGGGCAACGGCTCTCCATCGAGGTGTGGGACAGCGGCCCAGGCATACCCGAGTCCAAGCAGTCGGAGATCTTCCAGGAGTTCCGTCGACTGGACCAGACAACCCGCCACAAGGAGAGCGAGAAGGGGTTGGGGCTAGGCCTCTCCATCGCCGACCGCATGAGCCGGGTACTCGATCATCCGATACGGGTCCGTTCGCGTGAGGGGTATGGCACGGTCTTCTCCGTCAGCGTGCCGGTGGTGGAGGCACGCCCTATGGAGGCGATATCGGAGCAGGCCGTTGCGCGTCGTGCCGGCAACAAGCTCGCCGGCACCCGCATCCTGTGTATCGACAACGAGACACTCATTCTGGAAGGCATGAAGGCGATGCTCTCAGGGTGGGGGTGTGATGTGCTCACCGCCACCAGCATCGGTGGTGCCAAGTCAATCCTGCGCAATCTGGACGGTGAACCGGATGCCATCCTGGCCGACTACCACCTGGACAATGAGGTCACCGCTGATGGCCCTGGAAGCATTGAGCGAACGCCTCGAGGGCGCCGTGCCGGGCATCGTGATCACCGCCGACCGCACCGAAGAGGTGGCCGAAGTGATCCGTCGCTCGGGCTACCACCTGCTGCAGAAGCCGGTGCGCCCAGCCGCCCTGCGCGCCCTGCTGACMCGCACCCTGCAGGCCAGTCGTGCCGCACGCCAGGAGGGTTGAATGCACGATGTGCAGCATCAAAAAGCCGCCGAGTGCTGAGCATCCGGCGGCTTTCATTGGCGTTCACACTAACGTTCAGGCCAAGTGCTGGTCGCTCAGGACTCGACTCTAGGCGGCTCCACCTCGAGCTTCTGAGCCGCGATCACCGCCTGGGTGCGTGAGTGCACGCCCAGCTTTCGCAGGATGGCCGTGACGTGGGCCTTGATAGTCGCCTCGGAGACGCTCAGCTCATAGGCAATCTGCTTGTTGAGCAGGCCCTCGGTGAGCATGTTGAGCACCCGGAATTGCTGCGGCGTCAGCGAGGCGATGGCTTCGGCGAAGCGCGTCTCCTCCTCGTTGGAATCCCCCATGGAGTCGGCCAGTTCCTTGGGAAGCCATACCTCACCGTCCAGGATCTCGCCCACCGCCTCTGCTATCAGTGCCAGGGAAGAGGACTTGGGGATGAAGCCGGAAGCCCCATAGTCGATTGCCCGACGCACCACGTAAGGTTCGTCACTGCCGGACACCACTGCCACCGGGATATCTGGAGTCTGGCCACGCAGCTGGATCAGTCCGGAGAAGCCATGAGCGCCGGGCATGTGGAGATCGAGTAGAATCAGGTCGGCATCGGGATGGCGTGTTACCACCTCATTGGTCGCCGCCATGGTGTCGGACTCGACGATTTCGGCCTGGGGCGCCAGTTGGCGCAGCGCCTGGGTCAGGGCTGCACGGAACAGCGGATGATCATCGGCAACGATGAATTTCTGGGCAAACGCCATGGATTCTCCTCCGGTTCCTCGAGCAGTGGGCACAGGGCCGACTCACTGGGCTCATCTATCAATGACAGCATGTTACCCCATGCGCCAGCGCTTTCCCAAGCTCATGGCCATATTTGTCAACAATCACTCTACCGAGGTCAATTCCATCAACTCTAGCCACCTCTTGGCGGGGTTGACACCTTCTCTTTCACTTCGTCACCGCATCTATATTGAGAAGCCGCTAACGCTGCGACTACCTTGACTCAGGCTTGGCCATATCACCGTCCCTGCCGCGTACCGCACAACGCGGCGGCCGCTCAAGTGTCGTCGATAACAGACACTAAAAGCAGAGGCCAAGTTCACGATACAAGGACGACATCGGTGTCTGCCTCTTGAACGAACGAAGAGGCAGCGAAAGGAGGCAAACATGGTAGGTACTCAACCACAGACCCCGAAGCATCTGGAAGATTGGCTGCGTGATGCCCACGCCATGGAAAAGCAGGCCGAGAAGATGCTGGAAGCCCAAGCGAGCCGCCTGGAGCACTATCCCCAGCTCAAGACACGCATCGAGCAGCATCTCGAAGAAACACGCGGCCAGACCGAAAAGATCGAGGAGTGTATCTCGCTGCTCGGCGCCGATACTTCGGCGGTAAAGGACCTTGGCGGCAAGATGGCTGCCTTCGGTCAGGCCATGGGTGGCATGATGGCGGGCGACGAAGTGGTCAAGGGCGGCATGGCCAGCTACGCCTTCGAGCACTTCGAAATCGCCAGCTACAAGGCCCTTATCCAAGCGGCAGAGAAGGCCTCCAAGCCGGACATCGCACGGATCTGCGAAGGGATTCTCAAGGAGGAAGAAGCCATGGCCCAGTGGCTGGCCGAACACCTCGACGATACCACCCGAATGTTCCTGGAGCGCTCGGAGGACGGAGATCTGCGCGCCAAGACCTGATGACTATTTCCGATTCGCTCATCCTCTAGCCACGCGATCTGCCCCGAGGACCTCCCCGGGGCTTTTCCACTTTCAAGCCAATCTTTACGCTCCTGAGCTACATATTGTCCCGCGGGATGACGCGCTCCCAGTTCTTGGAGAAGACCCGGTAGTCTTCTTCATAGGCATCGAGCTGGGCATGGATATGAAAGGTCGTCTCCGTACAGCTCAAGACGGTGCGCGTATAAACCTCGACGTTCCAGTCATCGCGCTTGAACGAACGCTCCGTATAGGTTTCGCCCCGCGCCGAGGTAAAGTCATCATTTGTGGTGGTATACCACTCACGGGTACTGCGGCGTACCTCCGTGCCGATGTCGTCGATGCGAAAGTGGCCCTGATCGTTTACCACCTCCAGCACCGACTCCTTGGTGGCCAGGTCACGGTGAAGCAACCAGTTGTGTTCACTGCTCTCGAAGGTCGTCGTCTCAAGCCGTGGCGCTTCCTCAGGCGGTTTGAAAGCCTCCATTCTGGCATCTTCCGCCACGGGTGTTCGCACCGGCAATACGAGGCTGCACTTCGAGGGGTAGATATCCACCTGCACCGGTTCAGGTGGCAGCCAGGCCAAAGGCCAATACGACGTCGAGACCGACACCCGGATCTGATGGCCGGCCGGGAAGCGCTGGGCGATGCCGTTCAGCGGTATGGTGACGCGATAGCGCTGATGAGGCACCAGCGGCTCGGGATGGGCATCGCTGTCGCGGTGGGACAGGTTGAGCAGACCATAGGTAACACGGGTCGCCTTGCCATCGGGAGCCACGTCCGAGAGCCGCACCGCCAACATCGCCTGTGGCTTGTCGGCGGCAAGCTCCAGTTCCAGCGACGGCACCCCGAAGATATCCAGCGATTCCTGAAGCACACGGCTACTGAAGACGAGCGAGCCGCCGTCCTCTTCCCGCTGGTCGCCCGGCAGATCGGGGGTGGCCGCATAGGAGCACCACTTGCCGGCGAACAGCCCGACACTCAGCGGCGATTGGAGCGCCAGGGCCTCCCCCTGCCCTTCCCGATGGGGCTGTTGCCGGGTTTTCTCCTGCCCTTCCCCCAGCCCTAGGGTATAGGGCGCCAGTGCGTATCGCTCCAGCGAGATATTCTTCGAGGGCCAGCCCGGCTCGCCGATCCAGCGTCCCGGCCGTTCGTCATAGGAGGTATCAGGAGGCACACTATCCTGCTGCCAGGCGCGCAGCATGGGCTCGTCCATGATCCCGTTGTCCTTGCCCTTCAGCCAGTAGTCCCACCAGCGAACCGCCTCCTGCAGAAAACCGATGGCGGGGCCAGGCAAGCCCTGGTGGGGATACTTGTGGCCCCAGGGACCGATGAGCCCCTTGCGGGGCACTTCCAGGTGCTCCATCAGCCGCAGCACCGTGTTGGTGAACCCGTCGGCCCACCCCCCGATTGCATAAACCGGGCATTGAATGGCCGAGTAGTACTCACACACCGAACTGGTTGACCAGTATTCGCTGCGACGCTGGTGCTCGAGCCACGGCTCCAGCCATAAGCCACTGTTTTTCATGCGGTCGAACCACATATCACGCCAACGATCCCCAACGATCGCCGGGTCGGGCGGCAGCGTATTGAAGGCGAACATCACGGTAGCCTCGGAGAGGTTGTCACCAAGCAGGCAGCCTCCCATGTAGTGCATGTTGTCGGCATAGAGGTCATCACTGGAACAGAGACTGATGATGGCCTTGAGCGCCGGCGGCTGCTTGGCAGCCACCTGCAGGCTATTGAAGCCACCCCAGGAGATGCCCATCATGCCGACATTTCCATCACACCAGGATTGCTCGGCGATCCATGCGATGACATCGACACCATCCTCCTGCTCCTGCTGGGTGTATTCGTCGGTGAGTACACCATCCGAATCGCCGCTACCTCGCATGTCGACACGAACACAGACATAGCCATGCCCCGCCATGTAGCCATGGTTCGGCTTGTCCCGGCCACGTGTGATATCGCGCTTGCGATAGGGGATGTACTCCATGATGGCAGGCATCGGCGTCCTCTCGGCCTCTTCCGGCAGCCAGATACGCGCCGCCAGCCTGGCGCCATCCCGCATCGGGATAAAAACATTCTCTATCTCACGAACCTTGCAGGGAAATGAATCAATGATTTCCACGATTCCTCCTTCCGGGTTCATTCGATGGGTTCGATATCGAACTTGAGCGCCTCCAGGCATTCCAGATAACGCTCTTCGATCTGGTCGTGGTCTTCCCCCGTGACATATAGCGTCCCCAGGCGATAGCTGAAGCTATCCTGGTGCATGAGATCGCCCAGCCGCATGCCAGGCTCCATATCTATGCGGACCTTGGTGCCCGGAAAGCGGTGCTGAAGAGCCTTTATCTCCTCATCATCCGGGACTTTCTTGACAATACCGTCCCTGTGCTTATAGGGGATATAGCATTTGGCGGCGACCGGCGAAAGCCCTTGACGGTTAGTTAGTGATGGGCGCTGACCAAGAGCAATGTCGATGGCAACTTCATGATTTGACATGCCATCCACCATGATGAATATTTCACTATGCGATTGAGATATCCTGGTATTCACCTCAATCAACCACAGCTTATCCTTCTCTTCATCCCACATGAATTCGACATTGAAACATCCATTGTCATAGCCAATATATTCAAGAAAACGCTTGCTGACATCGATCATTTTACGGTGCACAGTTTCCGGGAGGTTGCTGGGATACTCCAGCCGATCCCAAGGCGAATCACTCAGCTCGCTACTGGCTGAGAAATGATGCCATGAACATTGAACTCACCGCGAAATACCGTGCCTTCAGGCGCAGCCTGAACACCGGAAACGATCTCCTCGGCAATGCAGGAATTACCGTCCATTTTTGCAATTTCCGGCGGGAGATCAACATACTGGAGTGCTTCGTTGAACGGGTCCCCCAGCTTCCTTATTCCCGAGCGAATTTCTTCAATGGCGTCATAAAATTGCGATGCATCTTCGATCTTGAAGCCGAGATGGGACGAGAACGCCTTGACGGGCTTGATCCAGAAAGGGTATTCCAGAGTTACCTGTTCAAGCGGATTTTCCGAAAAAGGATCGACCCCACAGAACTTCGGCACCACTTCCGGAACCACTTCAACCTGTTCCAACCGGCTCCAATATTTATGCTCACACTTCAGCACGCTTTCTACAGAAGGGGAGGGAATGTTATATTCCTTGCATAGAATAGGGACCATGACACTGGTAGGAAAATCCCATTGCGCCAAAATGGCATCGACGGAACCATTGAAGTTTATCAACTCCTTTCTCACATCACTCAGCAGCTCATTGAACGAAAAATGATCCGACTCCACGGCGGTGGCGACGTCAAGCAAACCATGCACTTCGAAATCCTTTGAATGGCGAAGGGTCTCCAGCTCTTTTCGCTGCTGCTCCTCCAAGGCAATGATAAAAATATTACGTTTCATTCCGTCTCTCTCCATGATGACAACCTGATGGGCCGGCACAACCCCTTGTGCTCCTCCCTTCAAGATAAGAAGCCGGCCGCAAAGGTTCCATGGAAAAGACGTTTCTTTACTTTTCAAACCCTTTAAAACACAAAACTTATAAAAACAGCAACCTATGGCGGTCTTCAATAACCGCCGATGCCCGTTTTTTCATGGCATTGGCACTGCTTCGAGGCTTAGCTAGGCTATTAGAAAGAAGTCAGCGGTTCGATGTGGTATGACCAAGCCGCTGCAAGGATGGGCATGCCCAAGGACAATCCGGCTTCAGGATAGAAGCGATAGGACAGAGGCGATGGAGAAGCTCAAGGAGTATCGGCGCAAGCGAGATTTCGGGCAGTCCCGTGAGCCAGCCGGCTCAGAGCAGTCCGATGAGAGTTCGGGTAACAGGTACGTCATGCACAAGCATGCGGCGAGTCACGACCATTTTGACCTGCGTCTGGAGCAGGATGGCGTACTCAAAAGCTGGGCGCTGCCCAAGGGGCCAAGCCTCGAGCCCGGTGAGAAACGCCTGGCTGTCGAGGTCGAGGATCACCCCTTGGAGTATGCCGATTTCGAGGGTGTCATTCCCGAGCAGTCTTACGGCGGCGGCACCGTCATGCTGTGGGATCGCGGCACCTGGCAGGTCAAGGGCAAGTCAATGAAGGATCGCCTCGACATCGTGCTCGACGGCGAGCGCCTCAAGGGTAGTTGGACCCTGACCCGCATGAGCGGCAAGCGCCAGGACAAGCACGGGCGCAACTGGCTGCTGATCAAGCGCCGTGACGACAGGCCGCGCATGGATGATTCCCTGACGGTCGAGCTCGACGCCAGCATCGCCAGCGGACGCACTATGCAGGCCATTGCCGAGGATCGCGACCACACCTGGGGATCTGCCGATGACGCCGACGAGACCCACGGCACCCTACCCGACCCCAGCCGCCTCGAGGGCGCACGCAAGGCCAGACTGCCGAAAGAGGTGAAGCCACAGCTCGCCACCCTGGCCCGCGAAGTGCCCACCAAGGGCGACTGGATCCACGAGATCAAGCTCGACGGCTATCGCCTGCTCGCCCGCATCGAGAACGGCGACGTGTCCCTCGTCACCCGCAACGGCAAGGACTGGACCCACCGCTTTCCCGACATCGCCCGGGCGGTCGCGCCGCTACCGGTAGGCTCAGCGCTGCTCGACGGCGAGGTGGTGGCCATGGGCAAGGACGGTGTCAGCCGCTTCGGCCAGCTGCAGGAGGCACTGAGCAGTGGGCGCTCGTCCGCCCTCGTCTATCAACTCTTCGACCTGCCCTATCTCGAGGGCCACGACCTCTCGAACGTCGCCCTGCTGGAACGCAAACGCACCCTGGTGGCGTTGCTTGATTCAGCGGGGCTGCAAGCGGGCACCATCCGCTATTCGGAGCATATCGACACCCAGGGTGAAGCCTTCCATGAGCGCGCCTGCCAGATAGGGCTGGAGGGCATCATCTGCAAGCGCGCCGACAGCCGCTACCAGCAGAAACGCAGCCGCGACTGGCTCAAGGTCAAGTGCGTCAGCCACGAGGAGTTCGTGGTTGGCGGCTACACCGCCCCCGGCGGCTCTCGCAGCGGCTTCGGCTCGCTGCTGATGGGCGCCTACGGCAAGCAGGGGCTGGTCTATGCCGGCCGCGTGGGCACCGGCTTCAACAACCGTTTGCTCGAACGGCTGAGTGCCACCCTGCAGGAGCTCGAAGTGGAGCATTCGCCCTTTCATGACAGCGTGCCGGACAGTCGCTCGGCGCACTGGGTGCGCCCCGAGCTGGTGATCGAGGTGGAGTTCACCGAACGCACCCGCGACGGCCGCTTGCGCCATCCGGCCTTCCGCGGCCTGCGCGAGGATCGCAACCCGGAGGAGATCCGCATGACATCGACCAAGGAGATGGCTGCCGAAGACGCTCCGAAAAAAGATGACAAGGCGAACAAGACGACCACTTGCAGCCACAAGAACGAGACTTCGCTGCTCGGCATACGCCTCACCAGCCCCGACCGCGTGCTGTTTCCCGAGCAGGGCCTGACCAAGCTCGACCTGGCGCGTTTCTACGACCAGATCCAGGAGTGGGTCCTGCCCCACCTGGTGCGGCGGCCGCTGTCGCTGGTGCGCTGTCCCCAGGGCCGCAACGACGAGTGCTTCTTTCAGAAGCACCCCCGCCGTGCCATTCCCGACAGCGTGCCGCGCATCGACGTACCCGAAAAGAAAGGCAGCGCCGAGTATGTCTACCTCGAAACCGCCGCCGACCTGGTGGGGCTGGTGCAGGCCGGCGCGCTGGAGATCCACCCCTGGGGCAGCCGTATCGACGACCTCGAACGCCCCGACAGCCTGGTATTCGACCTCGACCCGGATGAGGGCATGGCCTGGAAGGAAATCCTGCGCGTCGCCGGCACGCTGCGCGAGCGCCTGGAATCGCTGGGGCTTACGCCGTTCGTACGCACTACCGGCGGCAAGGGGTTACATCTGGTCGTGCCGCTTGAACCCGCGGCCGGGTGGGATCAGGCCAAGGCCTTCGCCAAGGGTGTGGCCGAAGCCCATGCCAAGGACGATCCCCAGCGGCTGACCACCAACATGTCCAAGGCCAAGCGTGAGGGGCGCATCTTCATCGACTATTTGCGCAACGGCCGTGGCGCCACGGCGGTAGCCTCCTATACGGTGCGTGCCCGCGAGAATGCCCCGGTGGCGGTTCCAATCCGCTGGGACGAGCTCAACGCGGCGCTGCGCGCCGACCGCTACAACGTCGAGAACCTGCGCCGCCGGCTCTCGGCACTGCGAGAAGATCCCTGGGGCGGTTTCAGCGATGCTGCACGCCCGCTGGATGCCGACTTGCTCAAGCGTGTCGGTGTGAAATAGGCCGCAATATGGAGCGAGGGAGACGACATGAGCGAAGCGCCCTGGTGGCTCGAATCCGGTCCCGAAACCTGCCAGTTCTGCCTGCGCACCTTTCACTACGAAGCGGGCTACCACTGCATCTATTGCGACCGACCGATCTGCCCGGTGTGCGTGGCGACACGCTTCGAGAGCCGCGAGACGCTCTGCCCCGAATGCCATGAGGATGGCAACCATCACAAGGAGGAAAACTGATGGCGGCACGAGCAATGTGGAAAGGGGTGATTCGCTTCGGCGAGGCTCAGGTTCCGGTCAAGCTCTACTCGGCGGTGCAGGACCGCAGCGTGCATTTCCGCCTGCTCCATGAGAAGGACCGCTCTCCGGTGAAGCAGGCTATGGTCAATCCCGAAACCGACGACATCGTGCCCTACGCCGAGACTCGGCGCGCCTATCGCACGGACGAGGGCAGCCTGGTGTTGTTCGACAAGAAGGAGCTTGAGGCGCTGGAACCCGACTCGGGGCGAGATATCGAGGTGATCCGCTTCATGCCCTCCCAGGTGATCGACCACCGCTGGTACGACCGCCCCTATTACCTTGGCCCCGACGGCAGCGAGTCGCTCTACTTCGCCTTGGCCGAAGCATTGGGCAACAGCGGCAAGGAGGGACTGGCGCGCTGGGTCATGCGCAAGAAGAGCTACGTCGGCGCCCTGCGCCTGCACCGCGGCGTACCCATGCTGATGTCGCTGCGCCACGAGGAGCAGGTGGTTCCGGTGGATGCGCTGGAGCCTCCGAAGGGCAAGGCGCTCGACACCAAAGAGCTCGACATGGCGCGTCAACTGATCGGCATGCTGGAAGCGGAGTTCGACCCCGAGGAGTACCACGACGAATATCGCGAACGGGTGCTGGAGCTGATCGAGGCCAAGCAGCGCGGCAAGAAGAGCGTCAAGGTCACACCGATACGCCGCCGCGAAGCTTCCGACGACCTGTCAAAGGCTCTCGAAGCCAGCCTGAAGAAGGAGCGCAAGCGTGCCTAGCCAGAGCAAGCGCCCAAAGGACAAGGACAAGTCCAGAGACGAAGCGGCCCAGAGCAAGGAGAAGCAGCGCTTCCACGCCAGCGGCCCGCGCCCGCTGTGGTCGGGCACCATCACCTTCGGCCTGGTCAGCCTGCCGGTCAACCTGTACCCGGCCAACCGGCCCAAGCCGGTCTCGCTGCACATGGTTGACCGCGACGGCACGCGGCTGGCGCGCCGCTACTTCTGCGAGAAGGAGGAGCGCGTACTTGACTACGATGAGCTGGTCCGCGGCTACGAGGTCGAGAAGAACGAGTTCGTGGTGGTGGAAGAGCACGAGCTCGAGTCGCTGGCGCCCGAGAAATCCCAGGAGATCGACCTCAAGCGCTTCGTCGGCCTCGACGAGATCGACCCGATGTATTTCCAGCGCGCCTACTTCATGACCCCCGACAAGGGCGTGACCAAGGCCTATCGACTGCTGGCAAAGAGCATGGAGGAATCCGAGCGCGCCGGTATCGCCACCTTCGTCATGCGCGGCAAGGAGTACCTGGTGGCGATCATCGCCGAGAAGGGTATCCTGCGCGCCGAGACGCTGCGCTTCGCCGAGGAGGTGCGCTCGCCCGAGGGGATCGAACTGCCCGACATTTCCCAGACCGACAAGAAGAAGATCCAGGCCATACAGCAAGGTATTGACGAATTGACCGAGACAGACTTAGAGCGCGATGCGCTCCAGGACCTGCAGAGTCAGCGCATCGTCGATCGCGCAGAGGAGAAGATCTCTCGCGGCGAAGATGTGGTCACGCTGGGCGAGGAGGACGAGTCCGACGTCGAACCGGAACAGGGCGGCGAAGTAATCGACCTGATGCAGGTGCTCAAGCAGAGCCTGGCAGAGGGCCGACCGCCAGGTCAGGAGATTCGAAGAGACACCGAGGCCGACGCCAGGAAAGGCAAGCCGAACAAGAGCGGCAAGACCTCAGCCAAGCGCAACCCGGGGAAGAAGGCCTCTGCGAGGAAGGACAGCTCCTCCAAGCTGGATACACTTTCCCGTGATCAGCTCTATGAGCGCGCCAAGGCACTCGACCTGCCCGGCCGAAGCCGCATGAGCAAGGCCGAGCTGGTCGAAGCGATCACCAGCGCCGACTGAAACGAAAACGCCGGCCACAAGGGCCGGCGAAGAGGGTCATGGAAGCGATGGTTAGCGAACGGCGCGGTTCTCGATCAGGTCGTCCACCACGCTCGGATCGGCCAGGGTACTGGTATCGCCAAGGCCATCGGTCTCGTTGGCGGCGATCTTGCGCAGGATACGGCGCATGATCTTGCCAGAACGCGTCTTGGGCAAGCCCGGCGCCCACTGGATGACGTCGGGCGAGGCGATCGGCCCAATGTCCTTGCGCACCCACTGGGTCAACTCTTTCTTGAGTTCATCGCTGGGCTCAACGCCATCGGTCAGGGTCACATAGATGTAGATGCCCTGACCCTTGATGTCGTGGGGGAAGCCAACCACGGCAGCCTCGGCTACGGCATCATGGGCCACCAGCGATGACTCGATCTCGGCGGTCCCCATGCGGTGGCCTGAAACGTTGAGCACGTCGTCAACCCGGCCGGTGATCCAGTAGTAGCCATCCTCATCGCGGCGGCAGCCGTCACCGGTGAAATACATCCCCTTGTAGGTAGAGAAGTAGGTCTGCACGAAGCGGTCGTGATCGCCCCAGATCGAGCGGGCCTGACCGGGCCAGGAATCCAGAATCACCAGGTTGCCGTCTGCAACACCCTCGAGTTCGTTGCCTTCACTGTCGACCAGTGCCGGCATCACGCCAAAGAACGGCAGCGTGGCGGACCCCGGCTTGAGGTCCATGGCACCGGGCAGCGGCGAAATCAGGATGCCGCCGGTTTCGGTCTGCCACCAGGTATCGACGATCGGACACCTGGAGTTGCCTATAACGCGGTAGAACCACTCCCACGCCTCGGGATTGATCGGCTCTCCTACCGAGCCGAGCAGGCGCAGGCTTTCACGCTTGCTGGAGTCCATCACGCTATCACCGTGGGCCATCAAGGCACGGATGGCGGTCGGTGCGGTATAGAGAATGTTGACCTTGTGCTTGTCGACGATTTCGCCCATGCGGCCGTGGCTCGGATAGCTCGGCACGCCCTCGAACATCAACGTGGTGGCGCCGTTGGCCAGTGGTCCATAGACGATATAGCTGTGGCCGGTGACCCAGCCCACGTCGGCGGTACACCAGTAAACCTCTCCGTCTTGATAGTCGAAGATGTACTGGTGGGTCAGGCTGGCGTAGACCAGGTAACCGCCCGTCGTGTGCTTGAGGCCCTTGGGCGCACCGGTGGAGCCGGAAGTATAGAGAATGAACAGCGGATCCTCGGCGTTCATCTCCTCCGCCGGGCAATCGCTGGCTTGCTTGTCGACCAGGTCGTGATACCAGACGTCACGGCCTTGATTCCAGTCGATCTCGCCGCCTGTACGCTTGACCACCAGCACCGTTTCGCACATCTCCGTGCCCTTGCGGGTCAGGGCTGCATCGACGTTGTCCTTGAGCGGCACCTGCTTCCCGCCACGCACCGACTCATCGGCAGTGATGACGAGCTTGGAATCGGCGCCGTTGATGCGCTGGGCAAGAGCGTCCGGGGAGAAGCCGCCAAACACCACGGAGTGCACGGCACCGATGCGAGCGCAGGCCAGCATGGCCACGGCCGCTTCGGGAATCATCGGCATGTACAGGGTCACGACATCGCCCTTGCCGATGCCGAGTTCCTTGAGCGCGTTGGCCAGCTGACAGGTCTTGGCGTGAAGCTCGCGGTAGCTGACGTGCTTGGCATCCTTGGGGTCGTCACCTTCCCAGATGATGGCGGTCTGGTCGCCGCGCGTCTCCAGGTGGCGGTCAAGGCAGCTCACACTGGCATTCAGCGTACCATCCTCGAACCAGCGGATATCGACGTTATGCGAATCGAAGGAAGTATTCTTGATCTTGGTCGGTGCCTTGATCCAGTCGACACGCTTGGCCTGCTCCGCCCAGAACCCCTCGGGGTCGTCAACGGACTGCTGGTACATGGCCTGATACTTTTCCTTGTCGACCCAGGCGTTGGCGGCAAAGTCGTCGCTTACCGGATGGACTTTCTGCTGTTCGGTCATTGAATAGCCTCTTCCAGGAGATGCCCCACTCTCTGTGGATACCGCCGGCAGCATTATTGTTGGTTGCGCCGGCACCATGATGTCCCTCCAGCATATACCTCCTGTGGCGGCCTTCCCCTTAGACCTTGGTATCAAGATTTTTCTTTTTCTTTTCAAATAGTTGGATAGCGTTTCAGCGCTCTACAAACGGCTGATAGACCAAGGTCTGACGACAATGACGGCAGCGATAGCCTCGCCCGCCCCTCGCCAGGGAATGACGGCGTGCGGTGAAGGCGTGTTCACGGCAATGACAGACGTAGCGGAAGGGCGCAGGGCTGGCCCGTCCCGTATCGAAGGCATGGGTCACCCGGGGCTCGAGACCGAAAAGCCGCTGCATCACCGTGCGCCACTCGCGCCCATGGGGGCGGGCCCGGTGGCCATCGCTGAGGTGGTGCACCAGCCAGTGGGCCATCTCGTGGGGCACCACCTCAACCAGGTAAGCATGGCGGTTTTCCCGGTAGAGCACCGGGTTGAAGCGCAGTCCACCGCGTCCATAGTGTGCCTGGCCGGCGCATTTGCCACGCAGGTCTAACCAGACCCGGGGCCGAGGCAGCTCGGGGTGGAATTCGCAGCAGAGCCACCAGGCGGCCTCGACCCGGTCGAGCAGCGCCCGATGCAGCGCCGCCTCGTCGAGCTGTGACAGCCAGGTAGCGCCGGGATCAGGCAGGGCCGGTCGCACGTGCCGGCAATGGAGTGATTGAGTGCAGTCGCGGGGTGGTTCATGGCGAAACTGTCGAGTCCCTCATGCGAGTTCCTGAAGCGGGCTCCTGGCTGGGCCGGCAGTGCATGGACAGTGCACGACAAGGCCGGATGGGGCCAAGAGTGCTAGAATGGCGGCCCGGGAAGGCGACGTCCAGCCCCTCTCCCCCAACGGGGACAAGAGCCTTTTCGATCCAATGCATCCTTATCCGACCTGCCGCCAGCGAGAGGCCCCATGTCCGACACGCCCCAGCCCCAGCCACTGCTCGAGGATGAAGCACTCGAACGGCTCGACGAGTACCTGGATTCCGACCGCGTCGATCCCGACGCCCTGGATCTTATCTCGGCCCATGGCTTCCTGGTAGCCCTGGCCGTGGCCCCGAGCGAAGTCGAGACCGCCGCCTGGATCGCCGAGCTCTTCCAGGGCGAACCCAGCTTCGCAGACGATACCGAACGCAGCGAGATCCTCGGCCTGCTGGAGCGGCTCCGCAATAATGCCATCGATACCCTGGAACAGGGCGGGCTCCCTGAGCTGCCCTTCGATACCGCCCTGGACGGCCTCCCTCCGGAAGAGACACCCATCGGAGACTGGTGCGCCGGGTTCATGGAAGGCGTCTTCCTGGATGAAGCCTCCTGGTTCGAACACGACGAGGAGACCGTGGCCACCCTGCTGCTGCCCTTCATGGCACTTTCCGGGCTGTTCGAGGACGAACCCGACATGGCGGAGCTAGCCACCGATACGGCACGACTGCAGTCCCTCGTCGACCAGCTGCCGGAGCTGGTGCTGGATCTCTACCTGCACTACCGGGTACCACCCGAGACGCCGAAACCCATGCCTCGCCGCAAGAAACCCGCCGGACGCAATACCGGTACGGGCAAACCCAGCGGCAAGCGATAGTTCTTGTCCCCTTCGGCTTACCGGATGTCGCTCTCCTCAATCTATCGGCTGACTAACGCAATCGCGTCAGCCAGCCATCCACCCGGCCAAAGACCCATTCCTTGAACTTCTGCCACCGGGGGCGTCGCGCCCACTCCTGCCGGGTGATCTCCTGGCTGGCCGAGAAGTTGCGCTCGAACAGGGCGGCGACCTCACCGGCAAAGCGGGCATCGTCCACCTCCTGGTTGGCCTCAAGATTCCAGTGCAGGCTCCAGTGGTCGAAATTGCACGAGCCAATGCTCGACCAGTTGTCCGCCAGGGTGAACTTGGCATGGATGAAGCTGGGCTCGAACTCGAAGATCCGCACCCCGGCCTTGAGCATGCGGCGATAGAAGCGCTGCCCCGCATAGCGGACCCCGGGATGATCGTGATCCTTGCCCGGCAGCAGCAGCCGCACATCGACCCCGCGGCGTGCCGCCCGCACCAGGCGCAAGCGCAGGCTGAAGGTCGGCACGAAGTAGGGCGTACAGAGCCAGATACGCCGCTGCGCCGCGGAGACCCGGGCATAGAGGGAGTGCCGGATCGCCTGATAGCGATAGCCCTGCCCCCACACGACCCGGCCGCGCATGCCACGATAGTCCTCCTGCTGCGTCAACCGGAGCCCCACCTCTCGCACCAGGGAGGGTGCCCCTTCGCCGCGCGTCAAGGGAGAATCCCAGAGCCGGGAGAAGAGCCGTACCCAGTCGGCCACCACCGGACCCTCGATCCGTACCGCCACTTCGTACCAGGCGCTCAGGAACTCGTCGACGGCGCCAAAGCCGCCGGTGAAGGCCACCCGACCATCCACCACCACGACCTTGCGATGATCCCGGGTCAGGTTGCGTGCCAGGGAATGGAAGCCCAGTGGATTGAACAGCCGAAGCGCTATGCCGGCCGCCTCGATGCGCTGCCGATCCTCTCCGGCCAGCCCCCTGGCACCGTAACCGTCCAGCATCAGGGCAACCTTCACCCCCCGCTCGGCAGCCCGTGTCAGGGCGTCGAGCAGAGCCGTTGTCAGCCGCCCCGACTCCATCAGGTAGAGTTCGATCAGTATCGAATGGCGCGCGTCCTCGATGGCATCGAACATCGCCGGCAAGAAACGCGATGACTCCGCCAGCAGCTGGAACCGATTGCCATCCCGCCACACGCCATGCATGGCATGTCTCCCGTATCCACTTCGTGGCTGAATTGACGCATGTTTGCGCGCCGAGGGAAAGCACCTGACCCCACAGGCGAGGCAAGGCTATACTGGCGCCTCGCCCCCAGCAGAGGCAACCGGATGGCCCTTGCTCACACCCTGCTCGCTCCCCTTCGCAGCCTGCTGAGGCGCCTGGTCAACGCCTGTGTAGAGACCCGACTGATCGAGCCAAGCCCCGAAGCGCTGGCACTCGACCCGAGCCTGCCGACCCTCTATGTGCTGCCCCACCCGGCCCTCTCCGACACCCTGCTGCTGGAGGCCCTGTGCCAGCGCCACGGGCTGCCGTCGGCCGGGGGCAAGTGCAGGACTCATGGCATCGAGCTACCGGCTTGTCTGCCGCTGCCGGCCCGTCGTCGACGCCTTTGGCGACGCGGGACTGCCAGCCCGGCCCCCTTCCTCTCGGCGCTGGAGCAGCTCGCGGCGAACCCCGGCGCGACCTGCAGCTGGTGCCGGTCAGCGTATTCTGGGGGCGGGCCCCGGGCAAACGGTTCGGCTTCTGGCGCATGCTGGCCACCGATAGCTGGCAGCTGACGGGAAGATTGCGTCGCGCCCTGTCGGTGCTGGTCAATGGCCGCAACGTGGAGGTCCATTTCGGTGCACCGCTGCGTCTTCGCGACCTGCTCGATGCACGCGGCCCGGCGCTGGCCAACCGCAAGACCGCCCGCCTGCTGCGTGTCCATTTCCGGCGCATTCGTACCCGCGTGCTGGGTCCCGACCTCTCCCACCGCCGCACCTTGATCGAAGGGGTAGCCAGAAGCCCAGAGGTGCGTCGTGTCATCGGGGAGCTCGCCAGGAGCGAGAAGCGCTCACCACAGCGCCTCGAGCGACGTGCCCTGCGCTACGGGCGCGAGATCGCCTCCAGCATGAGCTACCCGGTACTGCGCTTCATGGACGGGCTTCTGCGACGCCTCTGGAATCGCCTCTACGACGGCGTCAACGTTCAAGGGCTAGCACGTGTCAAGGATCTGGCCGGCGACCATACCCTGGTCTATGTGCCCTGCCACCGCAGCCACATCGACTACCTGTTGCTCTCCTATGTGCTCTACCGCGATGGCTGATGCCACCCCATGTCGCCGCCGGGCGCAATCTCGATATCCCGCTGATCGGCCCATTGCTGCGACGCGGCGGTGCCTTCTTCATGCGCCGAAGCTTTCGCGACAAGCCGCTCTACGCAGCGGTCTTCAATGAGTACCTGCATCGCCTTCTGGCCCGGGGCCACCCGCTGGAGTACTTCATCGAAGGCGGCCGCTCCCGCAGCGGCCGCATGCTGACACCACGACCCGGCATGCTGGCGATGACCCTGCGCTCCTTTCATCGCAGCGCAGCCGCTACCACCCCGCCGAAACTCGCCTTCATACCGGTCTATATCGGCTACGAACGGATCATCGAAAGCGCCAGCTACGAGCGTGAGCTGCGAGGCGCCAAGAAGCGCAAGGAGAGCCCGCTGGCGCTGTTGCGGGTCGTCGGCCAGCTGCGCCAGCCCTTCGGTCAGGTGACGGTCAGCGTCGGTGACCCGCTGCTGCTCGGCGACTATCTCGACAGCCTGGCCCCCCAATGGCGCAACGCCCCGGTCGAGCCGAAACCCGACTGGCTCGGCGAAGCGGTACCGCGCCTGGGCAGCGAACTGGCCAGGCGCATCAACGCCGCCGCCGCCCTCAACCCGGTCAACCTCGTCGCCCTGGTACTCCTGGCGACGCCCCACAATGCCCTCGAGGCGAGCCTGATGACGCGCCAGCTGGCGCTGCTCGCCGGACTGCAGGAACGCTGCCCGGGAGGCCCCGATGTCAGGCTGCCGAAAGGCGAGCCGAGCGACTGGATAGAGCAGGTGATCGCACTGGGCATGATCGAGCGGCGCAGCATCCCCTGGGCGATATCCTGATGGCCAAGCCGGAGCAGGCCAGCCTGCTGGTGTGGTACCGCAACAACGTGCTTCATCTCTTCGCCCTGGCGGGACTCACCGCCTTCGCCTTCCGGCACGCCCCGCAGCACGACCTGGACAGCCTGCGCCACCTTCTCGAGCCCGCCTGGCCGATACTCGCCAGGGAACTCTTCCTGGAGAAAGACGCCTTGGCCGGTACGCTACCGGCCATGCTCGATACACTCGGCCAGGCGGGACTGCTGACAAACGAGGCAGGAGCCTGGCATCGTGCCGAGGAGCTGGAGGCCGGCGAACAACTCGACCTGCTGGGACGACTGATGCAACCCTCGCTGGAGCGCGGTTATCTGCTGCTGGCGATTCTGCTGGACCAGCCGCCGGGCAGCCAGGGGCGCGACGGTCTCACCGAACGCAGTCGCCAGATGGCCGAGCGGCTAGCACTTCTCTCGGGTCGGGACGCCCCCGAATTCTTCGACCGCAGCCTGTTCGCCGGCCTGATCGGGAGCCTCGAGGCCGAGGGCTGGGTATGGGAAGCCAGTGACAGGCTATGGTTCGACCAGCGTCTGCGCGAAGCGGCCCAGCGTTCGCGGGCCCTGTTCGACGCCGAGCTTCGCCATCGCCTCCAACTGGTCACCCGTGGGTAACAGGCAGGCCAAGGGGTACCAGTCAAGCCAGTGAGCGGTGCACGTAGAGGTCGTAGCGGCTGGTCTTGCCTTCGATGACATGGCGGGGGGCGGGGCCGGCAATGGGCGGAGCCTTGCGCGGACGCTTCACCACTACCCGATGCGTGGCCACGTCCAGTGCCGCTTCGAGCAGGCGAGGCGCATCGTCGTCATCGCCGGCCAGCAACCGGAACAGCCGCATCTCCTTCTTCACCAGGGCAGACTTCTCGCGGTGAGGAAACATGGGGTCGAGATGAACCACTTGCGGCAGCATGCCGCTATCGGCCACCAGCTCAGCCAGGTACCTTGAGGCATCGCCATGGGCCAGGGTCAGCCGCTGGGCGATCTCTGCCGTCTCGGCATCGCTGCGGGCTCGAACCAGGGCGTCTTCCAGCAGCGCATGGATCACGGCTACGCGCTCGATCATCAGCACCCGGGCACCGAGACTCGCCAGCACGAAGGCGTCCCGCCCCAGCCCGGCGGTGGCGTCCACCACGGTAGGCGTGATACCACCGCTCAGGCCGCAGGCCCGGGCAATCAGCTGTCCCCGCCCCCCGCCGAAGCGCCTGCGGTGCGCCGCCCGGCCGCTCACGAAATCCACCACCAGGGGCTTGCCGTAGCGCCGCTCATCACCGCAGAGAGCCAGAGCACCGTCCTCGCGCCGTAATACCAGCTCGGCATCGCCCGCCGCGTCCAGCGGAAGGCCCAGACGCTGCGCCAACGGCGCCAGCACGTCCCCTTCCACCGCGACCCTGCAGGCGGTGTCCCGGCACCTCACCGACTCTTCTTCCAGGCGACCTGGTCGCGCAGATAGATAGGCTGGACGTCATGGGCGGCATGACGCTCACCGTCGGCATAGGCACGGGCCGCCAGCAGCACCATCTCCTCGGCCGCCGGCTCCAGTGCCGTGTCGCCCTGGCGCACCGCCGTGCGAATCGCGTCCGACATCGCCTCACGCAGCGCCCAGCCGCTGCCCACGCCGACCCAGTCGCATCCCGAGTGGCCTTCCGGCAGCTGCAGTCGTTCCGGAGGCATGACCGCCTCCTGTGAAAGCGCCTCGATCACCCCATCATGACAGCGCCAGGACGCCACATAGATCTCACCCATGCGCGCATCCAGTGCGGTGATGACGTGGGATAGCGCATGCCGGCGATGAGCCCCCAGGGCCAGCGCCTCAAGGGTCGAGACACCGAGCAGGGGGCGATCCAGGCCGTAGGCCAGGCCCTGGGCAAGGCCTGCCGCAATACGCAAGCCGGTGAAGGAGCCCGGACCACGGCCGAAGGCCACAGCGTCCAGCTCGGAAGGCGCCAGACCGGCCTCGGCCAGGACCTGGTCGACCATCGGCAGCAAGCGACGGGTATGATCACGAGGCGTCAGCGCGAAGCGTGAGACCAATACGTCGTCGCTGCCTTCACAGCGTTGCAGCAGCGCGGCGGAACAGGCACTCGAGGAGGCATCAAGGGCCAGCAAAATCGGCATAGGCGGGCATCGTGAAGAGAAGTGGGTGACCATTATACGCCGCTGGCCGCTAAACGACGATGGCCCGCCATAGGCGGGCCATCAAAAACAAGCAGCAAATCAGCCTTTCCTTAGCCTTCCAGTGCCTCGCGCACCTGACTGGTAATCTCATCGACACTGCCGACGCCATCGACCCGATGATAGGCGGGTGCCGCCTGGGGATCCTTCTCGGCCCACTGCTTGTAGTAATCGACCAGAGGTGCCGTCTGATCATGGTAGACCGACAGGCGATGACGCACCGTCGATTCACTGTCATCCTCACGCTGGATCAGGGGCTCACCGGTGACATCATCCTTGCCCGTTTCACGGGGCGGATTGTATTCGATGTGGTAGACCCGGCCGGAGCCAGGGTGTACACGACGACCCGCCAGACGCTTGACGATCTCTTCATCGGCCACTGCGATTTCCAGCACATGGTCGATCTTCACACCGGCCTCCTTCATGGCATCGGCCTGAGGAATGGTGCGGGGGAAGCCGTCGAAGAGGAAGCCGTTCTTGCAGTCAGACTGGGCGATACGTTCCTTGACCAGGGCGATGATGAGATCATCGGAAACCAGGCCACCGCTGGACATGACCTCCTTGGCCTTGAGGCCCAACTCACTGCCTTCCTTGACGGCGGCGCGCAGCATATCGCCAGTGGAAATCTGCGGAATATTGTAGCGTTCGCAGATGAACTGTGCCTGTGTGCCCTTGCCGGCACCCGGGGCGCCCAACAGGATCAAACGCATCTGGCGGCTCCTTGAAAAAGTGATAAATTCTTTGGTGAAGAGGGATTGGAAAAGAACGATAACCGTGTGGCCCCGGCCAGACAACCTCGAATACGCTGACGAGGTCAGCCATGCGGGATAAAGCACCTGCGTTTTCAGCCAATTAACCCACAACTTGCACTTTGGTCTTCCCTGTGGCTGTCCCGCCTGACGAAAACACCGGCGACGCCCCAGGAGGCGCCGCCGGTGTGCGGAGTCGTACCAATGCTGCCTACAGCAACAGCCGACGGATGTCGGTCAACACATCGGCCAGGAAGGCGGTGAATCGAGCCGCATCGGCACCGTTGATGGCCCGGTGGTCGTAGGAGAGCGAGAGCGGCATCATCAGCCGCGGCTCGAAGTCGCTACCGTTCCAGACCGGCTTCATCTGCGCCTTGGAGACGCCGAGAATGGCCACTTCCGGTGCATTGACGATGGGCGTGAAGGCCGTGCCGCCAATGGAGCCAAGGCTCGAGATGGTAAAGCAGCCGCCGGTCATCTCCTCACGCTTGAGCTTCTTGGTCTGCGCCTTCTTGCCGAGGTCCGCCATGGTAGTGGCGATCTCGATCAGTGACTTCTTGTCGGCATCACGCACCACCGGCACCATCAGCCCGTCCGGGGTGTCCACGGCGACGCCGATATGGACATACTTCTTCCATACCAGGGTCTCGCCGTCGCCCTTGAGGCTGACGTTGAACTGCGGGAACTTCTTCAGCGCGAAGGCGCATGCCTTGACCATGAAGGGCAGCGGCGTGAGCTTGGCGCCCTGTGCCTCGGCCTCGGCCTTCATCGCCTTGCGGAACGCCTCCAGCTCGGTGATATCTGCCTCGTCGAACTGGGTCACGTGGGGTACGTTGAGCCAGCTGCGATGCAGGTTGGTGGCCCCCATCTTGAGCAGGCGCCCCATGGGCTTCTCTTCCACCTCACCGAACTGACTGAAGTCGACTTCGGGAATGGGCGGAATACCGGCACCACCGCTCGCCGCCGGGGCAGCAGCCTGAGCCTTGCCCTGGCCGGCCATCACCTGCTTGACGTAGGCGTGGACGTCCTCCTTCAGCACCCGCTCCTTGGGGCCGCTGGGCTTGACCAGCCCCAGGTCCACCCCCAGCTCCCGGGCCAGCATGCGCACCGCCGGGCCGGCATGAACCAGCTTGCCGTCCCGCGGCTTGTGCGCGGCCATCTGCGCCTCGGGGCTCGGCGTCCCGCCCGGGGTCGGGGCAGGCTTGTCGGCCTTGGCCTGAGACGCCTTCTGCTCGGCCGGCTTCTTGCTTGCCTCTTTGCTCTTCTCCTTGCTCGCAGCCGGCTTGGCACCGGCCACTTCGATATAACCGATCAAGTCGCCTTCGGAAACGGTGTCGCCCTCCTTGACGGTGAGCTCCACCAACTTGCCCTTGTAGGGGCTCGGTACGTCCATGCTGGCCTTATCCGACTCCAGGGTGATCAACGGGTCTTCCTCGTTGACCTCATCCCCTGCACTGGCGGTGATCTCGATGATCGGCACGTCGCTGGCACCGGACAGGTCCGGTACGCGAATCTCCTTGCGCTCGGGCTCGCCGCTGGCGGCTTCCTCCTCGGCCGGGGCCTCGGCCTGCTCGGCCCCCTCATCACTGGGCTTCTTGCTGGACTTTTCACCGGACTGGGCTGCTGCCGGCTCGTCGCCTTCGTCACCGCCCTCGCCGGCGATCTCCATGGTGCCGACCACATCGCCTTCGGAGACCGTATCGCCCTCTTTCACCGTCAGCGTGATCAGCTTTCCGGTATGGGGACTCGGCACATCCATGGAAGCCTTGTCGGACTCCAGGGTAAACAGGGTATCCTCGGCCGCGATGTCGTCGCCTTCGGCCACGGCCACCTCGATGATTTCTACATCGCTGGAGCCGCCCAGGTCGGGCACCGTAATCTCCACCGTGCGAGAGCCGCCGCCACCGGAAACCTTCGCCGCCGGCTTCTCCTCGGCGGCTGCTTCCTCGGCCGGCTCGGCCTGGGCAGGTGCTTCGTCACGGGCCTCGTCAGCGCTGCTGCCGGCCCCTTCCACCTCAAGCTCGACGATGTCGTCGCCCTCGGAGACGGTATCGCCCTCCTTGACCAGCACCTTGAGCACCTTGCCGCCCTTGGGCGCAGGCACATCCATGCTGGCCTTGTCGGACTCCAGGGTGATCAAGGTATCCTCGGCCTCGATGACGTCACCTTCGGACACCGCGATTTCGATGATTTCGACATCTTCACTGCCGCCGATGTCGGGAACTTTGATGATTTCGCTACTCAAGGTCGCGCTCCTTCCAAATCGTGCCTGGAGCAGGCGGGCCCTGGGCCCGCCTGGCCACCGGAATCAGCTGGTCAGCGGATTAGGCTTGCTGGGATCAATGCCGTACTTCTTGATCGCCTCGGCGACGACCTTGCGGTCCAGCTCGCCGCGGTCGGCCAATGCCTTGAGTGCGGCGACGGTCACGAAGTAACGGTCGACCTCGAAGAAATGACGAAGCTTCTCGCGAGTGTCGGAGCGCCCATAGCCATCGGTCCCTAGTACATGGTAGTCGGTCGGAACCCAGGCTCGGACCTGGTCGGCAAACAGACGCATGTAGTCGGTCGAGGCAATGACCGGTCCCTTGCGGTCTTCCAGGCAGCGCGTGACGTGGGGCTTGACCGGCTCTTCAGCCGGATTGAGAAACGCCTCACGCTCCAGACCCAGCGCCTCGCGGCGCAGCTCGTTGAAGCTGGTGACACTCCAGATGTCGGAGCCGACACCCCACTCGTCGGCGAGCATCTGTGCGGCCACCTCGACCTCACGCAGGATGGTGCCGCAACCGAGCAGCTGAACATGCCCCTTGTCGCCCTTCACCTCGCGCAGGCGATACATGCCCTTGATGATGTCCTCGGCCGGCACTTCATCCAGCTCGGGGTGCTCGTAGTTCTCGTTCATCACCGTCAGGTAGTAGAAGCAGTTTTCCTTGTCGGAGAACATCCGCTTCAGGCCATCCTGGACGATGACCGCCACCTCATGACCGTAGGTCGGATCATAGCTGCGGCAGTTGGGGATGGTGGACGCCTGCAGATGGCTGTGGCCATCCTGATGCTGCAGCCCTTCGCCGTTCAGGGTGGTCCGCCCCGCGGTACCGCCGACCAGGAAGCCGCGGGCCTGGAGGTCACCGGCAGCCCAGGCCAGGTCACCGATGCGCTGGAAGCCGAACATCGAGTAGTAGATGTAGAACGGCAGCAGCGTCAGGTTGTTGTTGCTGTAGGAGGTGGCAGCGGCGATCCACGCCGACATGGCACCGGCCTCGGTAATGCCCTCCTCGAGGATCTGGCCCTGCTTGTCCTCGCGGTAGAACATGATCTGGCCCTTGTCGACGGGCTCGTATTTCTGGCCTTCGGAGGTGTAGATCCCCAGCTGGCGGAACATCCCCTCCATGCCGAAGGTGCGCGCCTCGTCGGGTACGATCGGCACCACTTGCTTACCGAGTTTCTTGTGCTTCACCAAGCCATTGAGAATACGCACGAACGACATGGTGGTGGAGACTTCGCGACCCTTGGAACCACCGGTCTGGGAGGCGAAGATCTTGTCGTCCAGGGAAGGAATCTCGAGGGCCTCGAAGTCGCTGCGCCGCTGGGGCAGGTAGCCGCCCAGGCGTTCGCGCTGCAGATGCATGTACTTGAGCTCGGGGGAGTCATCCTCCGGCTTGTAGTACGGCACCTCCTTGAGCTGCTCGTCGGTGAGCGGAATGCCGAAGCGATCGCGGAATTTGCGCAGCGCCTCGTACTCCATGGTCTTGACCTGATGCGCCTCGTTGGCCGCCTCGCCGTCGCCGCTACCCATGCCATAGCCCTTGACCGTATGGGCCAGGATCACGGTGGGCTTGCCGTTGGGCTTGTTGACCGCCTCGTTGTAGGCCGCATAGACCTTGAAGGGATCGTGGCCGCCGCGGTTGAGCTTCCAGATGTCCTCATCGGACATGTTCTTGACCATCTCCTCGGTTTCCGGGTACTTGCCGAAGAAATGCTCGCGGGTATAGGCGCCGCCGTTGGCCTTGTAGTTCTGGTATTCGCCGTCGACCGCTTCATCCATGCGCTTCTGCAGGATGCCCTTCTTGTCCTTCTCGAACAGCGGGTCCCAGAGCCGGCCCCAGACCACCTTGAGCACGTTCCAGCCGGCACCACGAAAGACGCCCTCGAGCTCGTCCATGATCCGACCGTTGCCACGAACGGGACCGTCGAGGCGCTGAAGGTTGCAGTTGATCACGAAGATCAGATTGTCCAGGTTTTCCCGGCCGGCCAGCGAGATCGCGCCGAGGGATTCCGGCTCGTCGCACTCGCCGTCACCCATGAAGCACCAGATCTTGCGGTCGTACATGTTCTTGAGTTCACGCGAATCCAGGTACTTCATCACGTGTGCCTGGTAGATCGCCTGAATCGGTCCCAGACCCATGGATACCGTGGGGAACTGCCAGAAATCCGGCATCAGCCAGGGGTGGGGATAGGAGGAGAGGCCATCACCATCGACTTCCTGGCGATACTTGTCCATCTGCGCCTCGGTGAGGCGTCCCTCCAGGTAGGCACGGGCATAGACGCCCGGCGCCACGTGGCCCTGGATATAGACCAGGTCACCCTCGAAGTCGCCATTGGGCGCTCGGAAGAAGTGGTTGAAGCCCACGTCGTAGAGTGTCGCTGCCGACATGAAGCTGGCGATATGGCCGCCCAGCCCGGGATTGGCCCGATTGTTTCGAATGACCTGAGCAATGGCGTTGTAGCGAATCAGGGAGCGAATGCGGCGCTCCATGAACAGGTCACCCGGCATCGGCGCTTCGCGATGCACCGGTATCGTGTTGCGGTGCGGTGTCGTCACCGAGAAGGGAACCTGCATGCCATCGCGGCGAAGCCGGTCAGCCAGGCGCGTCAACAGGTACCGGGCACGGCCTTCGCCCTCACGATCCAGGACCGACTCCAGGGAATCTATCCATTCCGTGGTTTCGACCGGATCGAAATCTTCTCTTGCCTCAAGACTCATAGACGTCTCTCCGAGTGACAATGTGA
>NZ_AZQX01000387.1:0-6952 GCF_000568385.1 Halomonas sp. BC04 | reverse complement strand
CAGGCCCAGGCCTATTGCCACGAAGACCTCTGGCCCCCAGCAGCCCTGGCCCATCGCGTACTGCGCACGTCGCCGGTGGCCATGCCGCGAAACCATCAGGGTGGCGGCCTGGGAGCCGGCGTTGCCGCCGCTGTCCACCAGCAGGGGCAGGAAGAACACCAGGGCGATATAGGCCTCGATGGTCTCCTCGAAGTAGGCGATGCCGGCACCGGAGAAGATGTTGGCGAAGACCAGCAGCACCAGCCAGACGATGCGCTTGCGGTAGAGGTCGAACAGGCTGGCAGAGCGCAGCCCCCCCTCGAGCTTGCCCACCGACACGCCCTTGTGCATGTCCTCGGTGGCCTCTTCCTCGGCCACGTCCATGGCATCGTCGTGGGTCACGATGCCCACCAGCCGCTCGTCGCATCGATGACGGGCACGGCCAAGGTGTCGTAGCGGGCGATCAGCCGGGCGACCTCCTCCTGCTCTTCATCCACCGACACGCTGATGACATCCTTGATCATCAGTCATCAACCTGGGCCCCGGGCCTGGCCACCATCAGTTGGCGCAGCGACAGGGTTCCCGCCAGCTTGCCGTCCTGGTCGATGATATAGAGCTGATAGACGGTCTCGGCATCCGGCGCAGTCTGGCGCACCCGCATCATCGCCTGGGACACGGTCATGCCACTGGGGATCGCCACATAGTCCGAGGTCATGATCGCCCCGGCCGTGCCCTCCTCGTAGCTGGCCAGCCGTTTGAGGTCCTCGCGTTCCTGACGCGCCATGCGCCGCAGAAGGCCTTCGCGACGATCCTCATCGAGCAGGTTGAACAGGTCGGCCCGCTCGTCGGCACTCATCTCCTCGAAGACGCTCAGCAACGTGTCGTCCGACATCTCCTTGGCAAGGGCTTCCTGGAGATCATCCGTCAGGTAGCCGATGATATGGGCACGCCGCTCCAGCGAGAGGTATTCGAGAAGGGTAAATACTGATCGGCGATCCTCCTCCTCCTCGTCGATGTACTCGAGCATATCGGCGATGTCCGCCGCCCGCAGCTCCGGCAGCAGGGCGTCGAGTCGCTCGCGATCATTGGCCTTGAGGGCAGATACCAGGACGTCTTTCTGTTCGGCTAGGGTTTCGTTCAGGGACATGGCATCCTCCTGACGCCTCTGGAAAGGAAAACGGCCGACTGAGGCCGACCATCACAATCATGACTGTCATCATAACAGAGACGAAAACGCCCCTCGAACAGCGTTCGAGGGGCGTTTTACACGGTAAGGGCCAGGATCAGCCCTTGCCGGCCTTCTTGCGCAGCTGCTGGATGGTCCGCAGCTGTGCCACGGCTTCAGCGAGCTCGGCGGCGGCGCGGGTGTAATCCAGCTCCGACGACTTTTCGTTGAACGCCTTCAGCGCATGCTGACGGGCTTCCTCGGCGGCGGCCTCGTCGAGGTCACCGGCCCGTGAAGCCGCATCGGCGAGGATGGTGACCACGTCCGGCTGCACTTCCAGGAAGCCGCCGGAGACGTAGAAGTTCTCTTCCGCGCCACCGTCGTGGATCACCCGAATCGGACCTGGCTGAAGCTCGGTCAGCAGCGGGGCGTGCCCGGGCAGGATGCCCAGGTCGCCCATCATGCCGGATGCGACGAGCTGCTCGATTTCCCCCGAGAAGATCGCCTCTTCGGCGCTGACGATGTTGCACTTGAAGCTGTTCGCCATAGCGAAGTCCCCCTGGTGGACGGCCTTACTTCATCTGGTTGGCTTTCTCGACGGCCTCGTCAATGCTGCCCACCATGTAGAAGGCCTGCTCCGGCAGATCGTCGTATTCGCCACCGAGGATACCCTGGAAACCACGGATGGTGTCCTTCAGCGACACGTACTTGCCCGGAGCACCGGTGAACACCTCGGCAACGAAGAACGGCTGCGACAGGAAGCGCTGGATCTTCCGCGCCCGGGATACGGCCAGCTTGTCCTCGTCGGACAGCTCGTCCATGCCCAGGATCGCGATGATGTCCTTGAGCTCCTTGTAGCGCTGCAGCACGTTCTGCACGCCGCGGGCGGTGTCGTAGTGTTCTTCGCCCACAACCAGCGGATCCAGCTGACGCGAGGTGGAGTCCAGCGGATCGATGGCCGGATAGATACCCAGCTCGGCGATGGAGCGCGCCAATACCACGGTGGCGTCCAGGTGCGAGAAGGTGGTCGCCGGCGACGGGTCGGTCAAGTCATCCGCGGGCACGTAGACCGCCTGCACGGAAGTGATCGAGCCGGTCTTGGTGGAGGTGATACGCTCCTGCAGAACGCCCATCTCCTCGGCCAGGGTCGGCTGGTAGCCTACCGCGGAGGGCATACGGCCCAGCAGTGCGGACACCTCGGTACCGGCCAGGGTGTAGCGGTAGATGTTGTCGACGAACAGCAGCACGTCGCGGCCTTCATCGCGGAACTTCTCGGCGATGGTCAGGCCGGTCAGGGCCACGCGCAGACGGTTGCCCGGCGGCTCGTTCATCTGACCGTAGACCAGCGATACCTTGTCGATAACGTTGGATTCGGTCATCTCGTGGAAGAAGTCGTTACCCTCACGAGTCCGCTCGCCCACACCGGCGAACACCGAGTAACCGCTGTGCTCGGTGGCGATGTTGCGGATCAGTTCCATCATGTTGACGGTCTTGCCCACGCCGGCGCCGCCGAACAGGCCGACCTTGCCGCCCTTGGCGAACGGACAGACCAGGTCGATGACCTTGATGCCGGTCTCGAGCAGCTCGTTGGAAGCCGCCTGCTCGGCATAGGTCGGGGGCTTGCGGTGGATCGGCATGCGCTCCTGCTCGCCGATGTCACCCGCTTCGTCAATCGGCTCGCCGAGCACGTTCATGATCCGACCCAGCGTCTCCTTGCCCACGGGCACGGAGATGGCAGCACCGGTGTTGGTGACTTCCATGCCACGCTTGAGGCCCTCGGTGGAGCCCATGGCGATGGTGCGCACCACGCCGTCGCCCAGCTGCTGCTGGGTTTCGAGCACGGTCTCGGCTGTCGAGACCTTCAGCGCGTCGTAGACCTTGGGAACATCGTCCCGCGGAAACTCTACGTCAATCACCGCGCCGATGATTTGTACGATACGTCCGCTCATCTTGGTTCCTCTCAAATACCTGAAAATGAAACCTGCATGCCGGGAGGGATAACCCTCCCTGGCGCTATACGGCGGCGGCGCCACCGACGATCTCGGAGATTTCCTGGGTGATGGCGGCCTGACGGGCCTTGTTGTACACCATCTCCAGGTCGTCGATCAGACCGCCGGCGTTGTCAGTGGCGCTCTTCATCGCGATCATTCGCGCTGCCTGTTCGCAGGCGCCATTCTCGACCACCGACTGATAGACCTGCGATTCGATGAAACGAACCAGCAGACTATCGAGCAGCGCCTTGGCATCCGGCTCATACAGGTAGTCCCAGCTACCGGGACGCTTGTTTTCATCGTGATCCGCATCCGCCCCCATATCGGGAGACAGGGGCAGTATCTGCCTGACCACCGGCTTCTGCGTCATGGTGTTGACGAACTCGTTGTACACCACGAACAGCCGATCCAGGCGCCCCTCGTCATACGCATCCAGCATGACCTTGACACTACCGATCAGATCCTCGACCTCGGGCGACTCGCCCAGCCCGCTCTTCGCCGCCACCAGGTTGCCCCCGTAGCTCTTGAAGAAGCCGCTGGCCTTGCTGCCCAGGGCGCAGAAATCGAGTTCTGCCCCCTTGTCGCGCCATGCCTTGGCATCCCTGAGTACGGCCTTGAACAGGTTATGGTTCAGGCCGCCGCACAGGCCGCGGTCGGTCGAGACCACGATATAGCCGACCCGTTTCGCGTCACGCTCGATCATGTAGTCGTGGCGGTACTCGGGGTTGGCGTCGGCAATATGGCTCACGACGTTGCGGATCTGGCGGGCATAGGGCTGGCTGGCCCTCATCAGATCCTGTGCCTTACGCATCTTCGATGCAGCCACCATTTCCATGGCGCTGGTGATCTTCTGCGTATTCTTGATGCTCCCGA
Source organism: Halomonas sp. BC04 (assembly GCF_000568385.1). NCBI lineage: Bacteria > Pseudomonadati > Pseudomonadota > Gammaproteobacteria > Oceanospirillales > Halomonadaceae > Halomonas > Halomonas sp. BC04. The sequence continues at coordinate 2,944 of NZ_AZQX01000387.1, read as the reverse complement.
TCTGGGTGCGTATCTCTTTTGCAGCTGCCATAGCGATCTACCTCGTTCTTGACCCTCAGAAGATGTCCAGGGCCCACCCACGGGGGGTGGGCCGGCGGCATTTACCAGCTCTGAGTGGCCTTGAACTTCTCGAGACCCGACTTCAAGCCTTCCTGGATCTCTTTGCTGTAGTCGCCGGTCTGGTTGATCTGATCGAGCAGCTCGGCATGTTCGGACTTCATGTAGTCGTGCAGGGCACGCTCGAAGTCCAGCACCTTGGCGACGTCGACGTCATCCAGGAAGCCTTCGTTGGCGGCATACAGAGACACCCCCATCTCGGCCACGGACAGCGGCGAATACTGCTTCTGCTTCATCAGCTCCATGACGCGCTGACCGTGCTCCAGCTGCTTGCGGGTCGCTTCGTCAAGATCGGAGGCGAACTGCGAGAAGGCCGCCAGCTCACGGTACTGGGCGAGAGCCAGACGCACACCACCACCCAGCTTCTTGATGATCTTGGTCTGGGCCGCACCACCCACCCGCGAGACCGAGAGACCGGCGTTGATGGCCGGACGGACACCCGAGTTGAACAGGTCGGTCTCGAGGAAGATCTGACCGTCGGTGATCGAGATCACGTTGGTCGGAACGAAGGCCGAGACGTCGCCACCCTGAGTCTCGATGATCGGCAGTGCGGTCAGCGAGCCGGTCTTGCCCTTCACTTCACCGTTGGTGAACTTCTCGACATAATCGACATTGACGCGAGCGGCACGCTCGAGCAGACGCGAGTGGAGATAGAAGACGTCGCCCGGGTAGGCTTCGCGGCCCGGCGGACGACGCAGCAGCAGGGAGACCTGACGGTAGGCCCAGGCCTGCTTGGTCAGATCGTCATAGACGATCAGGGCGTCCTGGCCACGGTCGCGGAAGTACTCGCCCATGGTGCAACCGGCGTAAGGTGCCAGGAACTGCATCGGGGCCGGGTCGGCAGCGCCGGCGGCGACCACGATGGTATGCTCCATGGCACCGTGCTCTTCGAGCTTGCGCACCACGTTGGCAATGGTCGACTGCTTCTGACCGATGGCGACGTAGATACAGGTGACGCCCTTGCCCTTCTGGTTGATGATGGCGTCGATGGCGATGGCCGACTTACCGATCTGGCGGTCGCCGATGATCAGCTCACGCTGACCGCGACCGATCGGCACCATGGCGTCGATCGACTTGAGACCGGTCTGGATCGGCTCGTCCACCGACTGACGGGTGATGACGCCCGGGGCGACCTTTTCCACCGCGTCGGTCATCTTGGCGTCGATGTCGCCCTTGCCGTCGATGGGGAAGCCCAGCGGGTCGACCACGCGGCCGATCAGCTCGGGGCCCACCGGCACTTCGAGGATGCGACCGGTACAGCTGGCGGTCATGCCCTCTTCCAGCTGCAGGTAGTCGCCCAGTACCACGGCGCCCACGGAGTCACGCTCCAGGTTAAGCACCATGCCGAAGATGTTGCCGGGGAATTCGATCATTTCACCGAACATCGCATCTTCGAGGCCGTGGATTTTCACGATGCCGTCGGAGACGCTGACGATAGTGCCCTGGTTACGGGCTTCGGATGCGACATCCAGCTTTTCGATACGCTGCTTGATGATGTCGCTGATCTCGGAAGGATTCAGTTGCTGCATGCCATGTCCCTCAGACTCAGGCGATAAGGGCTTCGGAGAGGCGATTCAGTCGACCGCGCACCGACCCGTCGATGACGGTATCGCCGGCGCGCAGGACGACGCCTCCGAGAAGCTTCGGATCCACCTGAGTGGTAATGGAGATTTCGCGATTCAGCCGCTTCTTGAGCGCGCCGGCGAGCTTGTTCTGCTGCTTGTCGTCGAGCGCATAGGCCGTGACCACGGTGACGTCGACACGTTTTTCGTGGTCGGCGCGCAGGCGCTCGAATTGCTCGGCGATGGCACCCAGGGCCGATAGCCGCCCCTTGTCGCCCAGGGCTTCGAGGAAGCGACGACCAGCATCATCCACGCTGATGTCGGCAACCTCGATCACCATGTCGACCTTGCGGTCGGTGGCAATCTTGGGGCTCGCGATCAATTTCTGAGCATCACGCTCCGCGACGACCTGGCCCAGCTTGACCAGCATGTCGGACCAGGCTTCAAGCGCCTTGTGGTCCCGCGCATACTCGAATGCGGCCTTGGCGTAGGGTCGTGCGACAGTAGACGTTTCCGCCATGGGTCACCTCCTTCACAGTTCGGCAGCAAGCTTGTCTAGCAGCTTGCGGTGTGCCTTCTCGTCGATGGAGGCTTCCAGAACACGCTCGGCACCGACAATGGCCAACGAGGCCACCTGGGCGCGAAGCTCTTCCTTGGCGCGATTGATTTCCTGATCGATCTCGGCACGTGCACCGGCCACCAGGCGCTCGCCTTCGGCGCGGGCCTGCTCGCGGGCCTCCTCGATCATCTGGCTGGAACGCTTGTTCGCCTGATCGAGAATCTGAGAGGCCTGCTCCTTGGTCTCGCGCAGTGTCTGAGCGGCCTGCTCCTGAGCAAGCTCGAGGTCGCGGGAAGCCCGGCTGGCTGCGTCGAGGCCATCGGCAATCTTCTTCTGGCGCTCGTGAAGCGCGGAGCTGATCGGCGGCCATACGTACTTGATGCAGAACCAGACAAAGATCGCAAAGGCGATCGTTTGCCCGATAAGCGTCATGTTGATATTCACGGGTATGTACCTCTGACGGGTTCGTGGCGACCGGATGGAAGCGAACCGAGCGCCTCAGCGCTCGGTGCTGTCATTAACCGGCAACGACGAAGATCAGGTACATCGCGATACCAACACCGATCATCGGTACGGCGTCGAGCAGGCCGGCCATGATGAAGGTACGGGTCTGCAGCTGGTCGCCAAGCTCCGGCTGACGCGCGGTGGACTCGAGCAGTTTGCCGCCCAGCATGGCGAAGCCAATGCCGGTTGCCAGTGCACTGAC
>NZ_AZQX01000386.1:0-6905 GCF_000568385.1 Halomonas sp. BC04 | reverse complement strand
GGTGGAACCCAGCGGGATGTTACGCAGCGGCAGGGTGTTACCTTTCCTGATCGCCGCGTTGACACCAGACTCGAGACGGTCGCCGGCCTTCACGCCCTTGGGCGCGATGATGTAGCGACGCTCGCCGTCCAGATACTTCAGCAGCGCGATATGGGCGCTACGATTCGGGTCGTATTCCAGGCGCTCGACGACGGCGGGAACGCCATCCTTGGTGCGCTTGAAGTCCACGAGCCGATAATGCTGACGGTGACCACCGCCCACGTGACGAGTGGTGATGCGACCGTTGTTGTTACGTCCACCGGAGCGCGACTGCTTCTCGAGCAGCGGTGCATAGGGCTTGCCCTTGTGCAGATCCTCGCTGACGATCTTGACGACGTGGCGACGACCGGCGGATGTGGGTTTTGTCTTGACGATTGCCATGATCCGTACTCCTGCCCTTATTCGGCGCCAGTGAAGTCTTCGAGCGTCTCACCGGCGGCCAGGGACACATAAGCCTTGCGGTAACCCTGGCGACGGCCCAGACCCTGCGCGGAGCGCTTGGTCTTGCCCTTGACGTTCAATACCTGGACGCGATCGACCTTCTTGCCGAACAGGACCTGAACGGCCTGCTTGATTTCCGGCTTGGTCGCGTCACTGGCCACCTTGAACACGTACTGGTTGTTCTCAGCGGCGAAAGCGGCCTTCTCGGTCACGTGCGGACCGAGCAGAACCTTGAATACGCGTTCCTGGTTCATGCCAGCTTCTCCTCGAATTTACGCAGAGCAGAGACGGTGACCAGCACCTTGTCGAAGGCGATCAGGCTCACCGGGTCGGCGGCAGCCACATCCACCACATCCACGTTGGGAATGTTGCGGGCGGCCAGATAGAGCTTCTCGTCGACCTCCTCGGTGACGATCAGCACTTTCTCGAGGTTCAGCTCCTTGAGCTTGGCCACCAACTCCTTGGTCCGCGGCGCTTCGACGGTGATCTCGTCGATCGCCACCAGGCGCTCCTGGCGAACCAGTTCGGAGAGAATCGCGCGCATGGCCGCACGGTACATCTTGCGGTTGACCTTGTGGGAGTGATCCTGCGGGCGAGCCGCAAAGGTCACACCACCGCTACGCCACAGGGGCGAGCGGATGGTACCGGCACGAGCGCGACCGGTGCCCTTCTGGCGCCACGGCTTCTTGCCACCGCCACGCACGTCGGAACGGTTCTTCTGGGCGCGGGTACCCTGGCGACCACCGGCCAGATAGGCGGTGACGACCTGGTGAACCAGCGCCTCGTTGAATTCCTTGCCAAAGGTGGCGTCGGCGACTTCGACAGTGCCCGCGCCTGCAGCTAGATTCAGATTCATCGGTTCTATCCCCTTCAGCCAGCCTTGACGGCGCTGCGCACAATGACGTCGCTGCCGGTAGCACCGGGCACGGCACCCTTGATCAGCAGCAGGTTGCGTTCGGCGTCGACACGGACAATTTCCAGGCTCTGCACGGTGCAGCGGACATTGCCCATCTGGCCGGCCATCTTCTTGCCTTTGAAGACACGACCTGGGGTCTGACACATGCCGATGGAACCCGGCGCGCGGTGCGACAGTGAGTTGCCGTGGGTGGCATCCTGGGTACGGAAGTTCCAGCGCTTGACGGCGCCCTGGAAGCCCTTGCCCTTGGAGGTGCCGGTCACATCAACCATCTGACCAGCTTCGAAGAGGGATACGGTGAGTTCGCCGCCCACTGCCGGAGCCTCGTCGCCTTCTGCAAGGCGGAACTCCATCAGCGCACGACCGGCCTCGACACCCGCCTTGGCATATTGACCTGCCTGGGCCTTGGTGAGGTGCTTGGCCTTGCGGGAGCCGGTTGTGACCTGAATCGCTGCGTAGCCGTCGGCTTCGACAGACCTGACGCTGGTGACGCGATTCGGCTCAACCTCGATCACGGTTACGGGCACAGAGGCGCCATCTTCGGTAAAGACGCGGGTCATACCGGCCTTTCTACCGACTAAACCGATAGTCATTCTCAGTCTCCTTTAGTGTACGGGGCTATCACCCGCTATGGCTGCCCTTTCCAGAGCATTCCACTAGCACGTTGTATGACGCCATCCCGGCGTGGCGGCTGCTGCTCATGTCTGGCGTATGAGCGCTGGGCCGCGGGGTGTCTAGTGTAGTCAGTCGAGCTTGATCTGAACGTCCACGCCGGCGGCGAGGTCGAGCTTCATCAGGGCATCGACAGTCTTCTCGGTCGGCTCGACGATATCGAGCACACGCTTGTGTGTGCGAATCTCATACTGATCACGCGCGTCCTTGTTGACGTGCGGAGAGATCAGGATGGTGTACCGCTCACGATTGGTCGGCAGCGGGATCGGCCCCCGTACCTGAGCACCGGTGCGCTTGGCGGTTTCAACGATCTCCGCGGCGGACTGGTCGATCAGGCGATGGTCGAACGCTTTCAACCGAATGCGAATCTTCTGGTTCTGCATTTGCCCTAAACTCCAATGGATGTCGACGGCGCTTGCCGCCTACCCACGCATTCAAAGGATGCGCATTATAGGCACGTCGCAAGCGAGAGTCAAACACTCTGCCTGCGGTGCGCAGAAAGGGGGCTCCATCCGGAGCCCCCTTCGATCATTCCAGCGAAAACCGATTACTGGATGATCTTGGCCACGACGCCGGCGCCGACGGTACGACCGCCTTCGCGGATGGCGAAGCGAAGGCCGTCATCCATGGCGATCGGAGCGATCAGGGTGACGACCATCTTGACGTTGTCGCCCGGCATGACCATCTCGACGCCTTCCGGCAGCTCACAGGTACCGGTCACGTCGGTGGTACGGAAGTAGAACTGCGGACGATAGCCCTTGAAGAAAGGCGTGTGACGACCACCCTCTTCCTTGGACAGCACGTAGACCTCGGCTTCGAAGACAGTGTGCGGGTTGATGGAGCCCGGCTTGGCCAGAACCTGGCCACGCTCGACGTCATCACGCTTGGTGCCGCGCAGCAGGGCGCCGACGTTCTCACCGGCACGACCTTCGTCGAGCAGCTTGCGGAACATCTCGACCCCGGTCACGACGGTCTTGGTGGTGTCACGGATACCGACGATCTCGACTTCCTCGCCAGCCTTGACGATGCCACGCTCGATACGACCGGTGACCACGGTGCCGCGGCCAGAGATGGAGAAGACGTCCTCGATCGGCATCAGGAACGGCTGGTCGATGGCACGCTCCGGCTCCGGGATGTAGTCGTCCAGGGCCTTGATCAGGTTGGCAACGGCGGTGGTACCCATGCCGTTGTCGTCCTTGCCTTCCAGCGCCATCAGGCAGAGCCGGTGATGATCGGGGTGTCGTCGCCCGGGAAGTCGTATTCGCTCAGCAGCTCGCGAACTTCCATCTCGACCAGCTCGAGCAGCTCCTCGTCATCGACCATGTCTGCCTTGTTCAGGAACACGACGATGTACGGCACGCCAACCTGACGCGACAGCAGGATGTGCTCGCGAGTCTGCGGCATGGGGCCGTCGGCAGCGGAACAGACCAGGATAGCGCCGTCCATCTGGGCAGCACCAGTGATCATGTTCTTGACGTAGTCGGCGTGCCCCGGGCAGTCGACGTGAGCATAGTGACGCTGCTCGGACTGGTACTCGACGTGGGAGGTGGCGATGGTGATGCCGCGCTCACGCTCTTCCGGTGCGTTGTCGATGGTGTCGAATTCGCGCCAGTCGCCGCCAAACACCTCGGCAGAAACACGAGTCAGGGCCGCTGTCAGAGTGGTCTTGCCGTGGTCGACGTGACCGATGGTGCCGACGTTGACGTGCGGTTTGGAACGTTCGAATTTTTCCTTAGCCACTTCGATAACCTCTTTACGTTAGCTAAAACGGTTTAACCTTTCTGGTTGATGACGGCTTCTACGATGCTGGAGGGCGCCTCGTCGTACTTCGAGAACTCCATAGTGTAGCTCGCACGACCCTGGGACTGAGAGCGCAGATCGGTTGCATAACCGAACATCTCGCCCAGCGGCACCGTCGCGCGGATGATCTTGCCGGAGGAAGAGTCATCCATGCCCTGCACCAGACCGCGGCGACGGTTCAGGTCGCCCATGACGTCACCCATGAATTCCTCGGGGGTCACGACCTCGACCTTCATCACCGGTTCCAGCAGCACGGCTTTGGCCTTGCGGGCCCCTTCCTTGACCGCCATGGAAGAGGCAACCTTGAACGCGTTCTCGTTCGAGTCCACGTCATGGTAGGAGCCATCGTACAGCGTGACCTTGACGTCGATCATCGGGTAACCCGCGATGACGCCGTTCTGCAGCTGCTCAAAGGCCCCTTTCTCGACGGCACCCACGTACTCCTTGGGCACCACACCGCCGACGATCTCGGAAGCGAACTTGAAGTGCATGTCTTCGTCTTCGCCCTTGTCCGCCTCGGTCAGCGGCTCGATACGCAGCCAGACGTGGCCATACTGGCCGCGACCGCCAGACTGGCGCACGAACTTGCCTTCCTGCTCGACGCTGCCGCGAATGGTTTCGCGGTAGGCGACCTGGGGCTTGCCGATATTGGCCTCGACCTTGAACTCGCGACGCATGCGGTCAACGAGAATATCGAGGTGCAGCTCGCCCATGCCGGAGATGATGGTCTGACCGGTTTCCTCGTCGGTCCTGACCTGGAACGACGGGTCTTCCTGGGCCAGCTTGCCCAATGCGACACCCATCTTCTCCTGGTCGGTCTTGGTCTTCGGCTCCACGGCCACGGAGATAACCGGATCCGGAAACTCCATGCGCTCGAGCACGATCTTGTCGTTCAGATCGCACAGCGTATCACCCGTGGTGACGTCCTTCAGGCCGATACAGGCGGCAATGTCACCAGCCAGAACTTCCTTGATCTCTTCGCGGGAGTTGGCGTGCATCTGCACGATTCGACCCACGCGCTCTTTCTTCTGCTTGACCGAGTTGTAGACGCTGTCGCCGGAGTTGAGCACCCCGGAATAGACGCGAATGAAGGTCAGCGTGCCAACGAAAGGATCGGTGGCGATCTTGAACGCCAGGGCGGCGAAAGGCGCACTATCGTCCGCCTCGCGGGTGGCGATGGTGCCATCCTTGTCGTCCAGCTCACCCTCGATGGCCTTGACCTCGGTGGGTGACGGCATGTACTCGATGACGCCATCGAGCACGGCCTGCACGCCCTTGTTCTTGAACGCCGAGCCGCAGGTGACGAGCACGATCTCGTTGGCCAAGGTGCGGCTACGCAGGCCGGCCTTGATCTCTTCGATGGTCAGCTCACCACCCTCGAGGTACTTCTCCATCAGCTCTTCGGAGGCCTCGGCGGCCGCCTCGACCATCTCCTCGCGATACTTCTCGGCGGTCTCCTGGAGCTCGGCCGGGATGTCGACGAGGTCATAGCTCATACCCAGGCTGGCTTCATCCCAGAGAATGGCCTTCATGGTGATCAGGTCGACGACACCCTTGAACTCTTCCTCGGTGCCCCAGTTGATCTGGATCGGCACCGCGTTGGCCCCCAGCTTCTGCTTCAGCTGGTCAACCACCATGAAGAAGTCGGCGCCGGTGCGGTCCATCTTGTTGACGAACACCATACGCGGGACTTCGTACTTGTTGGCCTGGCGCCAGACGGTCTCGGTCTGAGGCTGGACGCCGGACGAGCCGCACAGCACCACCACGGCGCCGTCGAGCACGCGCAGGGAACGCTCGACTTCGATGGTGAAGTCAACGTGTCCCGGCGTGTCGATGATGTTGATGCGGTGCTCATCGAACTGCTTGTTCATGCCCTGCCAGAAGGTGGTGACAGCAGCCGACGTGATGGTGATGCCACGCTCCTGCTCCTGCTCCATCCAGTCGGTGGTAGCAGCGCCGTCGTGCACCTCGCCGACCTTGTGGGACAGGCCGGTATAGAACAGCACGCGCTCGGTCGTGGTGGTCTTCCCGGCATCGACGTGGGCGACGATGCCGATATTACGGTAGCGTTTTAGTGGAGTCTTGCGAGCCACGGTGGAACTCCCCGTTGGTTGGCGATGCGTTTAGAAGCGCACTTAGAAGCGGTAGTGCGAGAACGCCTTGTTGGCCTCGGCCATGCGATGCACGTCTTCACGCTTCTTGACCGCGGAGCCCTTGCCCTCGGCGGCGTCGAGCATCTCACCAGCGAGACGCTGCACCATGGTCTTCTCGCCGCGCTTGCGCGCCGCATCCACCAGCCAACGCATGGCCAGCGCCTGACGGCGCGAGGGGCGGACTTCTACCGGAACCTGATAGGTCGCACCGCCTACGCGGCGAGACTTGACCTCGACCATCGGCTGGATGGCTTCCAGGGCGCGATCGAAGATCTCCAGCGGCTCTTCCTTGCTACGCTCGGCAACCTTGTCCAGCGCACCGTAGACGATGCGCTCAGCTGTGGACTTCTTGCCGCTGAACATCAGGTGGTTCATGAACTTCGCCAGGCGCTCACTTCCGAACTTGGGATCCGGCAGGATTTCGCGCTTGGCTACTACTCTTCTTCTAGGCATGACAAGCCCTCTATCGAAGGGTCTTTCAGGCAAACCCGGAACTCCCGCACGCTTCTTTCGAGCTCGCGACGCCCGGCCTTACTCTTATCAGACCGAAATTGATTCTGGATGCGTACCGAGGCCAATCAGGACTTCGGACGCTTGGTGCCGTACTTGGAACGGCCCTGCTTGCGGTTCTGCACGCCGGAAGTGTCGAGGGCGCCGCGAACGGTGTGATAACGCACACCCGGCAAATCCTTGACACGGCCGCCGCGGATCAGCACGACAGAGTGTTCCTGGAGGTTGTGTCCCTCACCACCGATGTAGGACGACACCTCGAACCCGTTGGTCAGACGCACGCGACAGACCTTACGCAGGGCCGAGTTCGGCTTCTTCGGGGTGGTGGTGTAGACGCGGGTACAGACACCGCGCTTCTGCGGACAGGCCTGCAG
>NZ_AZQX01000385.1:0-7951 GCF_000568385.1 Halomonas sp. BC04 | reverse complement strand
CGCGGCTGGGGCTGCCCGCCGCCATATCCGCCTGCTGCGGGGCGTTTCCGTAACCACCCTGCTGGGGGGCCTGGGCCTGCGCGCCGAAGCCCGCTCCCTGGCCGGAAGCATCGCCGCCGCGGCTATCGAGCATCTGCATGTCGTTGACCACGATCTCGGTGGTATAGCGATCCTGGCCGTCCTGCCCCTGCCACTTGCGCGTCTGCAGGCGGCCCTCGAGGTAGACCCTGGAGCCCTTCTTCAGGAATTGCTGAGCGATCTCGGCCAGCCGGTTGAACAGCACTACCGAGTGCCACTCGGTGCGCTCCTGCTTCTGACCGCTTTGCTTGTCGGTCCACGTATCGGTAGTGGCGACGCGCAGGTTGGCGACGGGACTGCCGGACGGCATGAAACGGACCTCGGGGTCCTGCCCCAGGTTGCCGATGAGAATGACCTTGTTGACGCCACGGGCCATGCTGGACTCCCTATTGGTTGTATACACTCATTATGATGAATTCCCGGCGGCGCCCACTCGGCACCCGCCGAACTGCAGGTCAGCTACCGCGATCCTGGTTCGTACGGACCAGGCGAGACAGCGCATCCCTGTCGAGACGCTGCCGGTCCACCTTAAGATAGGCCAGCCGCTCCTCGGGTACGACCAGTACGTCTTCAACGCCGGCCACCTCGGCGAAGCTCGCCATCAGGGTATCCAGCGTATCGTCCTGCTGGTCTTCATCCAGTTCGATCACTTCGCTGGAGAGGTGGGGCGGAGCCGGCATGCCCAGCATCAGCAGCCACCATATCCCCGCCAGCAGGGCGCTGCCGACGAAGACGGCAGGCAGCCCCCACTGCTGGGCAAGAAAACCACCCAACAGGCCACCAATGAAGGCGCCCAGAAACTGACTGGTGGAGTAGACGCCCATGGCCGTGCCCTTGGCCCCTGCCGGTGCCAGCTTGCTGAGCATCGACGGCAGCGTTGCCTCGAGCAGATTGAACGCGGTGAAAAAGAGCAGCAGCCAGGTGAACAGCGCCCAGGTCCCGGTACCGATCCCGGCCAGGCCCGCCAGGCTCACGGCAATGGCCCCGATCGCCAGCAGGCACATGCCCTTCATGCGCTGTCGCTTCTCTGCCAGCACCACCAGCGGCACCATGCAGAGGAAGGCCAGCAGCATGATGCCCAGGTAGGTCAGGCCGTGCCGCTCGATGCCGATGCCCGCCTCGAGCAGGCGAAATGGCACCGCAACGAAGATCGCCATCAGCACCAGGTGCAGGGCAAAGATCGACAGGTCGAGGCGCCACAGGTCGGCCCGGGTGAGTATGACCGCCAGCTGCCGGCGATCGATGCCGACATCGCGATGACGCATGCGGCGCGGGGCCGGCGGCACCAATTTCCACAACACCAGGATGCCCACGGCAGCCAGCATGGCGGTGAACCAGAATACCGACGACAGCCCGAAGGTCGCCGCCAGCCAGGGGCCCAGCACCATGGCCACGGCGAAAGCCACGCCGATGGAGATGCCGATGGTGGCCATGGCAGCCGTGCGCACCTGCTCCCGTGTCTGGTCCGCCAGCAGCGCCATGATCGCCGCGGCAACGGCACCGCTGCCCTGGAGGCAGCGGCCCAGGATCACGCCACCGATGGTATCCGCACCGGCGGCCACCACGCTACCGAGAAGAAACAGCAGCAGCCCGCCAGCAATTACCGGCTTGCGACCGATACGGTCGGAGAGCAGGCCGAAGGGGATCTGCAGGATGGCCTGGGTCAGCCCGTAGACCCCCAGGGCCAGCCCTATCAGCAGGGGCGTGGCACCGGCCAGCTCGTCGGCATAGAGCGCCAGCACCGGCAAGACCATGAAGAGTCCCAGCATCCGCGTGGCATACAGCTCGCCAGGCCGGTGATGGCCCGCCGTTCGGTGGCTAGCAGCAGTCCAGAGACCTTGCGCATAGAGTGACGAGAATCCATGGGTAGGTGGGCTCGATGCCCTAAGGTGAACCGCCTATTCTATCGGTTCCGGACCACACAGGAAACGTCCCCGCCACAGCCGCTTTGCTGCCCGGTGCACCGCAGACGTATAATCGAGGTTTTGCCGTGCGTCACGAGGTGGGAATGGACAGAATACTGGTCAGGGGTGCCCGCACTCACAACCTCAAGCAGATCGACGTCGACCTGCCCCGGGACAGCTTGATCGTGGTGACAGGGCTCTCCGGCTCCGGTAAGTCATCGCTGGCGTTCGACACCCTCTATGCCGAGGGGCAGCGCCGCTACGTGGAGTCGCTCTCCACCTATGCCCGCCAGTTCCTGTCGATGATGGAAAAGCCCGACGTGGACCATATCGAAGGCCTGTCGCCGGCAATCTCCATCGAGCAGAAGTCCACGTCACACAACCCCCGCTCCACCGTGGGCACCATCACCGAAATCTACGACTACCTGCGCCTGCTGTTCGCCCGGGCCGGCACACCACGCTGCCCGGAGCATGGCGAGGAGCTCGAGGCGAGCACCATCTCGCAAATGGTCGACCAGGTATTGGCCCTGCCCGAGGGCAGCAAGCTGATGCTGCTGGCCCCGGTGGTCAAGGGGCGCAAGGGCGAGCACCTGCAACTGATCGCGGAGCTCCGCGCCCAGGGCTTCGTGCGCGCCCTGATCGATGGCCAGGTGCTCGAACTCGACGACATTGCCCCGCTGGACAAGAACAAGAAGCATGACATCAGCGTGGTGGTCGACCGCATCAAGGTCCGCGAGGGCCTTGAGCAGCGGCTGGCGGAATCCTTCGAGACGGCCCTCGGCCTCTCCGACGGCATCGCCATGGTCCACTTCATGGACGGCGAGGCCGACGACATCATCTTCTCGGCGCGCTTCGCCTGCCCGGTATGCGGCTATGCCATCGCCGAACTCGAGCCCAGGATGTTCTCGTTCAACAATCCGGCCGGCGCCTGCCCCACCTGCGACGGCCTGGGGGTGCAGCAGATCTTCGACCCCCACAAGCTGATCAGCCACCCGGAGCTGTCGCTGGCCGAGGGAGTGATCAAGGGCTGGGATCGGCGTAGCGTCTACTATTTCAGCCAGCTCCAGGCCGTGGCCAGCCACTACCGCTTTGCCCTGGAGACACCCTGGCAGGAGCTGGCCCGCCATGAGCGTGAGGTCATCCTGAATGGCAGCGGCAACGACGAGATCGCCTTCAGCTACGTCAATGACCGCGGTCGCAAGGTCACCCGGCAGCACCCCTTCGAAGGGGTGCTGCCCAACATGCAGCGCCGCTATCGCGAGACGGAATCGAGCATGGTCCGCGAGGAGCTGTCGCGCTATATCGCCGATCAACCCTGCCCCAGTTGCCATGGGTCTCGCCTGCGTCTCGAGTCGCGCCACGTCTTCATCGACGAGCGCACCCTGCCCCAGATCGTCGAGCTGCCCATCGGCGAGGCCTGGGACTATTTTCGCCAGCTGACGCTGCCCGGCCGCAAGGGCGAGATCGCCGACAAGATCATCAACGAGATCCACGCCCGACTGGAATTCCTGGTCAACGTGGGGCTCGACTACCTCAACCTGGAGCGCAGCGCCGACACCCTCTCCGGCGGCGAGGCCCAGCGCATCCGTCTGGCGAGCCAGATCGGCGCAGGCCTGGTGGGTGTCATGTACATCCTCGACGAGCCCTCCATCGGCCTGCATCAGCGCGACAACGATCGCCTGCTCAAGACGCTGATCCACCTGCGCGACCTGGGCAACACCGTGATCGTGGTCGAGCATGACGAGGAGGCAATCCGTGCCGCCGACCACGTGCTCGACATCGGCCCCGGCGCCGGCGTGCACGGCGGACGGATCGTTGCCCAGGGCACCCCCGAGGATGTCATGGCCAGCCCCGACTCCCTGACCGGCCAGTACCTGTCCGACAAGCGCCGTATCGAGATTCCCCCCTGGCGCATTCCCGGCAACCCCGAGAAGCAGCTGCGCCTGACCGGTGCCAGCGGCAACAACCTGCATGACGTGACCCTTAGCCTGCCGCTGGGGCTCTTCATCTGCGTTACCGGCGTGTCCGGTTCCGGCAAGTCGACGCTGATCAACTCGACGCTGATGCCCATCGCCGCCCGGGAGCTCAATCGCGCCACCACCCTGACGCCTTCCGCCTATGAGACGATCGAGGGACTCGACCAGCTCGACAAGGTCATCGACATCGACCAGAGCCCCATCGGACGCACGCCGCGCTCAAACCCGGCCACCTACACCGGCATTTTCACGCCGATCCGCGAACTCTTCGCCGGTACCCAGGAGTCGCGCTCGCGGGGCTACAAGCCCGGACGCTTCTCGTTCAACGTCAAGGGCGGTCGCTGCGAGGCGTGTCAGGGCGAGGGCATGATCAAGGTCGAGATGCACTTCCTCCCGGACATCTACGTCCCCTGCGACGTCTGCAAGGGCAAGCGCTACAACCGGGAGACCCTGGAGATCCACTACAAGGGCAAGAGCATCCACGAAGTGCTGGAGATGACCGTCGAGGAGGCGCTGGAATTCTTCAGCCCGGTGCCGGCCATCGCCCGCCGCCTGCAGACACTGCTCGACGTGGGGCTCTCCTACATCCGCCTGGGCCAGAGCGCCACCACCCTCTCCGGCGGCGAGGCCCAGCGCGTCAAGCTGGCCCGGGAGCTGGCCAAGCGCGATACCGGCAAGACGCTGTACATCCTCGACGAGCCCACCACCGGGTTGCACTTCGAGGACATCCGCCAGCTGCTGACCGTACTCCACCGCCTGCGCGACCACGGCAACACCATCGTAGTGATCGAACACAACCTCGACGTGATCAAGACCGCCGACTGGGTCATCGACCTCGGGCCCGAGGGCGGCTCCGGCGGCGGACGCATCATCGCCGAGGGCACCCCGGAGCAGGTGGCCAAGATGGAGGTTTCCCATACCGGGCGCTTCCTCAAGCCGCTGCTGGAGCGGACCAAGGCCAGCAAGGCAGTGCCAGCAACAGCCAACTGACTGGAGGGCGGGCACAACGCCCAGCGGCGCCGGGGATAGGTCGTAGCGGGGGTCCGATTCCAGGGAAGGAATCGGTAGCGTACAGGGAAGCATTCACAGCGCCCCCGCGAAGACCTATCGCCGGGCAAGCCGCGGATCAAGACCCACCGGAGCAGCAGCTCACCGGGCAGAGATGAAAAAAAACCGGCTCCTCAGGAGCCGGTTTCGGTATTGCTACAGCACTGCCGGGCTTGGCCCGCAGCCGAGAATCACTCCTCGACGGCGACCTCTTCCTCGGACTCGACGATCGGACGATCGACCAGTTCGACGAAAGCCATCGGCGCGTTGTCGCCGGTGCGGAAACCGCACTTGAGAATACGGACGTAACCGCCCGGACGCTCGGCGTAACGCGGGCCCAGCTCATTGAAGAGCTTGCCGACCGCTTCCTTCGAGCGGGTACGGCTGAAGGCCAGACGACGGTTGGCGACGCTGTCCTGCTTGGCCAGGGTGATCAGCGGCTCGATAACGCGACGCAGCTCCTTGGCCTTGGGCAGGGTTGTCTTGATCACTTCATGTTCGACCAGCGAGATGGACATGTTCTTGAACATGGCCTGGCGGTGCGAGCTGGTACGATTCAGGTGACGACCACTCTTACGATGACGCATGGTTGCTATTCCTTACCAAACTGGGACTCGAGTCGACGCTCACGCAGAGGCCTTGTCGTCCTTCAGGCTTGCCGGAGGCCAATTCTCCAACCGCATGCCCAGGGACAGACCGCGTGCTGCCAACACGTCCTTGATTTCGTTCAAAGACTTCTTGCCGAGGTTCGGCGTCTTCAACAGCTCGACTTCGGTGCGCTGAATCAGATCGCCGATGTAGTAGATATTCTCGGCCTTCAGACAGTTGGCGCTGCGGACGGTCAGCTCGAGATCGTCTACGGGGCGCAGCAGGATGGGATCGATGTGATCCTCTTCCTCCTCGACCTCCTGCTCCTTGTCGGCTTCCAGGTCGACGAACGCTGCCAGCTGCTCCTGCAGGATGGTGGCGCTGCGACGGATCGCTTCCTCGGGGTCCAGGGTGCCGTCGGTCTCCAGATCGATGATCAGCTTGTCGAGATCGGTACGCTGCTCGACACGCGCGGCATCCACCGCATAGGAGACACGACGCACCGGGCTGAAGGTGGCATCCAGCTGCAGGCGACCGATGGCACGCGACTCATCGTCGGCGCCGACACGGGCATCCGCCGGTTCGTAGCCGCGACCACGGGCAATCTTGAGCTGCATCTTGAGCTCGGCGCCCTCGTTGACGTGGGCGATGACGTGATCCGGATTGACGATCTCGACGTCATGGTCGAGAACGATGTCACCCGCGGTCACCACGGCCGGGCCCTGCTTGTTCAGCGAGAGCACCGCCTCGTCACGACTGTGCATGCGGATGGCCACGTCCTTGAGGTTCAGGAGGATCTCGATGACATCTTCCTGAACACCCTCGATCGCGCTGTACTCATGCTCAACACCCGAGATCTCGACTTCCACCACGGCACAGCCGGGCATGGACGAGAGCAGAATGCGACGCAGCGCATTGCCCAGGGTGTGGCCAAAGCCACGCTCGAAGGGCTCGAGTACGATCTTTGCGTGATGAGCGCTGATCTCTTCGACCTTGATATCGCGCGGACGGAGAAACTCTGTCACTGAACGCTGCATAACTACACCTTTGAGGCTGCCTAACGGTTACTCGGTACTCGTTGCCGGCCCCGAAGGGCCGGCACGACGCGACTAGCGACGCTTACTTCGAGTACAGCTCGACGATCAGGTTTTCGTTGATGTCGGCAGACAGGTCGCCGCGTTCCGGGATAGCCTTGAAGGTGCCTTCCATCTTCTTCGCGTCCACCTCGATCCAGACCACTTCACCGCGGTTGGCGGCAATGGAGAGCGCACTCTGGATGCGCGCCTGGTTCTTGGCTTTCTCGCGAATGGAGACCACGTCACCGGGCTTGACCTGGTAGGACGCCACGTTGACGGTGCGGCCGTTGACGGCGATGGCCTTGTGACTCACCAGCTGACGTGCTTCAGAGCGGGTGGAACCAAAGCCCATACGGTAGACGACGTTGTCCAGTCGGGTTTCGAGCAGCTGCAGAAGGACTTCGCCGGTGGCGCCGGAGCGACGGGCGGCTTCCTTGTAGTAGCTGCGGAACTGCTTTTCGAGTACGCCATACATGCGACGTACTTTCTGCTTCTCGCGAAGCTGCAAGCCGTAGTCTGAAAGACGTTGACGGCGCTGGCCGTGCACACCCGGGATCTGCTCGGATTTGCACTTCTTCTCGAAGGGAGTCACACCGCTCTTCAGAAAGAGGTCGGTGCCCTCACGACGAGACAGTTTGCACTTCGGTCCAATATAACGAGCCATGAATCTGTCTCCTTAAACGCGGCGTTTCTTCGGCGGACGGCAGCCATTGTGGGGAATGGGCGTCGCGTCGGTGATGCTCTGCACGCGGAAGCCGGCAGCACTGAGAGCGCGCACGGCGGATTCACGGCCAGGACCGGGGCCCTTGACCAGCACGTCGACGTTTTTCACACCATACTCGGCTGCAGCAGTTGCTGCACGTTCGCTTGCCACTTGAGCAGCGAACGGGGTGCTCTTGCGAGAACCACGAAAACCCGAACCACCGGCAGTCGCCCAAGAGAGAGCGTTGCCCTGGCGGTCTGTGATCGTCACGATCGTGTTGTTAAAAGAGGCGTGGATATGCGCGATGGCATCCACTACCTGCTTTTTAACCTTTTTACGGTTGCTACGCGGGTTAGCCATGTTGATGTCGTTTCCTGTCTTTACGCCAGAACGTGCGTGTTACTTGCGAATCGGCTTGCGCGGGCCCTTGCGGGTACGCGCATTGGTCTTGGTACGCTGACCACGCAGCGGAAGACCGCGACGATGACGCAGACCACGATAGCAACCCAGGTCCATGAGACGCTTGATATTGAGCGTCACATCACGACGAAGATCGCCTTCTACGGTGTACTTGCCGAC
>NZ_AZQX01000384.1:0-5456 GCF_000568385.1 Halomonas sp. BC04 | reverse complement strand
AAGCTGATGAGCCAGATCTCCAGGAGGAGACGGCTTCACCCATATCGGGTGATCTCGGGGCCCAACCTGGCCACGGAGATCGCCCAGAAACAGCTTACCGCCACGGTGGTGGCCAGCGATGACCCGCTGACTCGCACCCGGGTGCAGCAGGCGCTGAGTTGCGATTATTTCAGGGTCTATGCCAGTAACGACCGCTATGGTGTGGAACTGGGCGGGGCGCTCAAGAATATCTATGCGATCGCCGCCGGCATGGCCGCCGCCCTGGGCATGGGCGAGAACACCCGCAGCATGCTGATGACCCGGGCGCTGGCCGAGATGGGGCGGTTTGCGGTGGACCAGGGGCCAACCCCATGACGTTTCTCGGGCTCGCCGGCGTCGGCGACCTGATCGTCACCTGCTCGTCGGACCTGTCGCGCAACTACCGGGTCGGCTATGCGCTGGGTCAGGGGAAGTCCCTCGATGAGGCGGTGGCGGCACTGGGCCAGGTGGCCGAGGGGGTGAACACGGTGCGCCTGGTGCGCGACAAGGCGCGTGAGGACGATGTCTACATGCCCCTGGCCGAAGGCTCTACCAGGTGCTCTTCGAGGGTGTGCCGGCGCGGGAAATGGCGCGCATGTTGATGCGAGGTGAGCAGAGCAGCGATGTGGAATTCCTGCTTTCGCGGGAGGACGTGCAGCGGGCCCACCGGCGGGTAGAAGCCGCCGACGATCCGCCCGGGGCCAGCCGGCGGGAGGTGCGCGATGAGTAAGCGACTGCTGATCATGCGCCATGGCGAGGCCGGCCCGGGCAGCGTCGATGCCGAGCGCAAGCTTACCGCCCGCGGTCATGCCGAAGCCGCGCGCATGGCCGACTGGCTGCAGTATCAGGAGCTCGATGAGGCACGCATCCTCGCCAGCCCCTATGTGCGCGCCCGGCAGACTGCGGATCATGTGGCGGCCAGCCTGGGCCGTGAGGTCGAGAGCCTGGCCATGGTAACGCCCGACGACCCCCCCGAGGCGGTGAGTGATTGGCTGCTGGAGCAGCCTGGTCGAGAGCCACTCGTGTTGGTCAGCCACATGCCGCTGGTGGGTGCGCTGGCGGGGCTATTGGTCGAGGGGCGAAGCGACCGCGGCCTGGGGTTCACTACCGCGGCGGTGGCTGAGCTCGAGGCCGAGGTGTGGGCGGCGGGCTGCGCCAGGCTGCGACGTTTCATGGCGCCGAACGACGTAGCCTGGCCAGATAAACGTACCTGACCCTGAAGCGGTGCTGTGAGCAGCCCGCCTTAGATCAGCCCGGCGAGGCGCAGACCGAAAGCACCCAGGGTGATGGTCACACTGGCCATCAGGGTGGTCAGGGCGATGATATTGGCGGTGAGCACGGCATTGCCGCCCATCGCCTTGGCCATCACGAAGGCCGCCGCTGCCGTGGGGCTGGCGAAGAACAGGAAGAGGATGCCGAGTTCGCGTCCCTGGAAGCCGGCCAGCCAGGCGGCTCCGGTGGCCAGCGCCGGTATCGTGATCATCTTCATCAGGCTGGCACTGGCGGCCAGTCGTCCCGATGCCCGGATCGAGCCCAGTGAAAGGGTGGCGCCGATACAGATCAGTGCCAGCGGAAGGGTCAGCGAGGCAAAGTACTCCCCTGAGGTCATCAGCCAACCGGGAAGGCGCCACTCCATGGCGGCCACCGGCACCGCCACGACCACGGCCAGGATCAGCGGGTTGTGCGCAATATGCGAAATGATGCTGCGCCAGTTCGTGCTCTGATCGGGCTGATAGGTGGCCAGGGCAATCACCGAGAAGGCGTTGTAGGTGAGAATCACCACTCCCAGAAGCAGGCCGCCGGCAGAGAGACCGTAGTCACCGTACATGCCGGCGGCAAGAGCCAGCCCGACGATGCCACAATTGCCACGGAAGGCGCCCTGGACATAGACGCCGCGGTCCGCATGCGGCACGCGCAGGGCGGCCCAGCCCCAACTGAACAGGAAGCTTCCCAGGGTGGCCAGGGCAAAGAAGCCAAGCAGCAAGGGGTTCAGCGTGGCGTCCAGGTCGGCCTTGATGATGCTGAGAAAGATCAGCATCGGCATGGTGCCCTTGAAGACCAGCAGCGAGGCGGTGTTGATGAAGGGCTGATCGATCCAGCCGGCACGCTTCAGGCCCAGCCCGATAAAGACCATGATGAAGACCGGCAGGGTGACTTCCAGGGTGCCGAAGAAGACGTCGATCAGTTCCATTCAACGCGCCAGCCACAGGCCGACGGTCACGGCGGCGATCACGGTGATCCAGAAGACACGGTTACGGATTCGGGTATCACGCGGGGGGCGCGGCGCTGGCATGGCGAGACTCCGTTTGGGCGTGGACATGGGGGAGCCGAGGGTTCGACTTGGCGAAATAGGGTAAACCCGTTAGCCTGCTATCGCCACAGACATTATGTCTTGCTTGACACTGGACACTATCATGACCGCTTCCCCCGCTAGCCAACGACCGCGATTGATCTTCGCCCATGCCAATGGCTTTCCCGGCATGAGCTACCGCAGCCTGCTGGCGCCGCTGCGCGAGTGCTTCGATGTTCACCCGGTCGACCGCCTGGGCCATCACCCCGACTACCCGGTCGGTCACAACTGGCTGGCACTGCGAGATGAACTGCTCGACCACCTGACCCACAGCGAGGAGCCTGCCATCGGCGTGGGACACTCCATGGGCGGTGTGCTGATGGCCATGGCCGCCGAGCGTGCCCCCGAGCGCTTTCGCTGCGTGGTCATGCTGGACCCACCGCTGATGCTGGGGCTGGATGCCTGGGGGATGAAGATGGCCAAGCGCTTCGGCTTCATCGACCGGGTCACGCCGGCGGGCAAGTCCCGGGGACGGCGCTCGGCGTGGCCGGATCGTGACGCCATGGCCAATCACCTGCGTCGTCGGGGCTTGTTCCGGCGCTTCACCCCCGATGCGCTGCACGACTATGTCGAGGGAGGTACCCGGCTGGGTGACGATGGTTCGGCCGAACTGGTGTATGACCCCGCCATCGAGACCGAGATCTTTCGTCAGCTACCCGACCACCTGACCAGCTTGCCGCGTCGCCTGCAGGTACCCTTCGGCCTGATCGCTGGCCGCGATTCCGATCTCATCACGCCGGCCCGCCGTCGGCGCCTCGAGCGTCGCCGGATCAAGCTGTCGCTGGTGCCGGGTACGCACATGTTTCCCATGGAGCATCCCGAGGAGACACGCCAGGCGTTGTTGGCAATGCTGGATGAACTGCTGGGGGCAGCGGCATGAGCGATCCACGAGCCATCCGCCTCGCCGGCGGACGTCTGGCCGGACTCAGCTGGGGCGATGACGCGGCACCGACCTGGTTGGCGCTGCACGGCTGGCTGGATAACGCGGCGAGCTTTACGCGACTGGCCCCGCTTCTGGCACGGCGTCTGCACATACGGATCGTGGCCATCGATTTCTCCGGGCACGGCCATTCGCAACATGCCGCGGGCGATTATGCGCTGTGGGATTACTGCCACGACCTGCTGGATGCCGCCGATGAACTGGGCCTGGAGCGGGCCACGCTGCTGGCCCACTCCATGGGGGCAGGCGTGTCCTGCCTGACCGCTGCGGCGCTACCCGAGCGCGTTGACCGGCTGATCCTGATCGATGGCCTGGGAGCGCTTACCACCCCGGCCGGCGACGCTGCACAACAACTGCACAAGGGGCTTCGTGCCTTCCGTCGTTCCCTATCGGCCGCACCGCGCTATCCTGATATCAAGACCGCCGTGGCGGCACGGGTAGCCGGCGGCGTGACGCCCATCGATGCCGATACCGCGAGACCGGTAGTGGCGCGCAACCTCAGCGACGAGGGAGACGGTCATGTGCGCCTGCGAACCGATGGTCGCCTGCTCTGGCCCTCGCCGGTGCGCCTGACGCCCGAGCAGGTCCTGGCGCTGCTGGGGGCCATCAAGGCGCCGGTGCTGTTGATCGAAGGCGACAGCGGCATACTGGGAGAGAGGGAGTCGGCGGCCGCCGCACGCTCGGCGGTCTCGGTGCTGACTCGCCGGGTGTTGCCCGGTGGGCATCACCTGCATCTGGAGTCCGGTGCGGTGGCGGCAGTGGCCCAGGCGATCGTCGACTGGCAAGTCCTGGACGAGGGAGTGTGACAGGGAGTGACATCATGGGTGGTGCAACGGCAACAAAGACGGGCAAGCGTGTCGCCCTGACCCTCGGCAGTGGCGGGGCGAGGGGCTATGCCCATATCGGCGTGATCGACGTGCTCGAGGCCCGCGGCTACGAAGTCGTGGCGATTTCCGGCTGCTCCATGGGAGCCGTTATTGGTGGTATCTATGCGGCGGGGGAGCTCGATGCCTACCGCGATTGGGTTTGCAAGCTCGACTACTTCGATGTGCTCAAGCTGGTGGATGTCACCTGGAGCCCCATGGGGGCCATGCGCGCCAGCAAGGTGATGAGCAAGCTGGAAGAGCTGGTCGGTGACTGCCTGATCGAGGACCTGCCGATCCCCTTGACCACCGTGGCCACCGACCTGGCCCGCCAGCGTGAAGTGTGGTTCCAGACGGGCTCGCTACTGCGTGCCATGCGTGCCTCCATTGCCATCCCCGGCGTCATCACCCCGGTGCACATCGGCTCCCAGACCCTGGTCGATGGTGGCCTGCTCAATCCCTTGCCGATCATCCCTACCGTATCGGCCCATGCCGACCTCATGCTGGCGGTGAATGTCACTGCACACAGTCCACAGCCGGTGACACTGGAGGAGCTGCTACCGCCCGATCAGGGCATCGCGGCAGTGGAAGAAGAGAGCGCCTCTTCGCTGAGCGGCTGGATGGACGTTCGCGGGGCGACTCGGCGTCTGCTGGACGGGTTGGGCAACGGTGGGGCTAACGACGTGGATAATGAAGCCGGGGAGGGGAAGACCCCCAATGGGCGCCGCGCCTGGGGGCGGCTGGACATGATCCTGGCCTCCTTCGATATTACCCAGGCGGCCCTGGCGAAGTACAAGGTGGCAGGCTACCCCCCCGATATCCTGATCGAAGTCCCCAAGACGGTCTGCGGCGCCTTCGAGTTCCATCGTGCCGACGCCTGATACGGCTCGGACGCACCTTACCCTTCAGGCGCTGGACCAATACGAAGGTCGCAGCCAGGTTGGCAGCCCGGGAATGATCGTTCAGCCGCCCCAGTTGC
This sequence comes from Halomonas sp. BC04, assembly GCF_000568385.1. NCBI lineage: Bacteria > Pseudomonadati > Pseudomonadota > Gammaproteobacteria > Oceanospirillales > Halomonadaceae > Halomonas > Halomonas sp. BC04. Next base: position 306 of record NZ_AZQX01000384.1, on the reverse strand, counting down.
CGGCGGAGCGCGAGTCGGGCGGCGGTCCCTGACGCGTCTTATGGCCAGGCGCAGTCAGGCGATTGCCACCCTGTAGACATGATGGATTGACCTGCCCCTCCTCAACGTCGTGGGTTACGTTGAAGTTGGGCAACAACACAGAGCCACTATTGAGGGAGGCAGGTCATGAAACAGTCTAACGCAACTCAACAGGTCGTTGTGGTACGTACCGCCGCTGAGCGACTCAACGCAGCCAGCTACGTCCATGCCGCTTATATCGGACTGGATGTTCACAAGGCTACCATCGCGGTCTCCATCGCCGAGGCG
>NZ_AZQX01000383.1:0-18494 GCF_000568385.1 Halomonas sp. BC04 | reverse complement strand
CCTCGGGATGCACCATGGCCTYGAAGGCACGAATACTGGGTGTGAAGGTGGCGGGGTCGACGCCGAAGATGTCGTAAATCACCTCGGACCAGAACAGCTCATTAGCCTTGAGGCTGGCTCGCCAATAGCCCAGCCGGGCGATCTGCTGGACTCGATACAGGGTACGGTTGAGGTGTGCGATCTCTTCCTGCGCTGCCTCGAGCTCTTGCCGGATTCGCACACAATCGTCACCGGAGGAGACGCGGCCATGCGCTTCCCCGGACAGTGGCTCATGGCCGATGCGACTCTTCGAGCGCTTCATGGCATCTCTGGGACGATTTCGATAAAAGTGGGCTGCAGCATACTCCTTTACTTTCCATGACAATCAACGCTCTCTTGACGGTTCCCGCCCGGCGCCACCTCCAGAATGCCCAGTAGAGAGACCCAGGTGCCGCACCAGCCCCACGCGCCCTTCGCGCATCATGGCGTGATGATTCCAGGTCACCAGCGGCCTCGCCACCCTAGCCAGAACCCCCATCCAGGGCCGCACCGTTCGCACCTGCCAGTGGTAGCGAACCCGGGTGATCCGCTCGTTGCCGTCGAGTCGCCAGCTGCCGACTCCGGCCACGTCGCCACTTGCCCTGCCCTCGATCAAGTAGGGCTCGCATACGCGAGTGATGCGGATATCGAAGCGCAGGTAATAGCCCAGCCGGCTCTTCCAGACGAAGCGCTGGGTGCGCCCAATGCCGGACTCGTTGCCGGCCTCGAGCGGCTGCACATCGACCAGCCCGGGCCACCATTCCGGCCAGTGCAGTGAGTCGGTCAAGACATCAAAGACCACGGCGATCGGAGCTTCAATATGCCAGGTGGTGTCGAAGCGAAAGCTTGGCATGGGCCTAGGGTGCGAAGTGATCGGGGGGAAAGTCGGGGTCGAGGCGAACGCTCTCCAGCAGGACGCTCTCCCGTCGTTCTCCCCGCCTGTCGTAACTCGCTACTCGCAGTGGAAACAGCGTCTGGTCATCGAGCCACAGGTCATAGCGCGACACATCCTGCACCGCCCGCCCCGGCTCGGCTTCCACCACCACGTGCTGCACCGCACGCCCATCATGGGTAGTCGGCCCGAGCCGACGCGTACTGCCGTGCTGCTGCAGGCGCTGGACATTGCGCAGCAGGCTGCCCACATCCGATTGGTCAACACGATGGCCTTGCGAGCTGCGCACCATGCGATTGGTGGGGCGCAGGGAAATTGCCGCCCGCCTGCCCGGTGAACCGAAGGGCCACAGCTTCACCTTGCCGGTATCGGGACGATAGATCAGCACCGCCCCGCGGTAGGGGGTCTCCATGTCCATGCGCACGTAGCCGGGCTGTCGATAGCTGTAGCGAATGACTTCTTCGCCGCCGCTACCCTGGCTGCGCAACGTCAGTCCATAGCTTGCCAGCGCATCGATGCGCGCCAGTGCTGCCGCGATGGGGTCCTGTCCCGCGGCACCACTCATGGAAACCAGTAGCAGGGGCAGCATGCTGTCTCTCCCTTGGCATTCTCTCTTTCTGAGACTAGCAGGGCCACGGCGGGTGGGGAGGCTACGTGCATGCTATCGTAATGGCGTTTCCCAACCCACGGAGAGGCGAGATGAAATACCTGGGTGCCCATGTCAGTGCCGCCGGCGGTCCCGACCAGGCCGTGCTGCGCGCCGTCGAGATCGGCGCAGACGCCTTCGCCCTGTTCACCAAGAACCAGCGCCAGTGGCGAGCCAAGCCCCTCGAAGAGGCTACCATCGAGGCCTTTCGCAGCGCCTGCAGGGAACATGGCTTCGGCCCCGGGCAGATCCTCCCCCACGACAGCTACCTGATCAACCTCGGCCACCCGGATGCTGCCGGACTCGAGAAGTCCCGCGCCGCCTTCCTCGACGAGATGCAGCGCTGCGAGCAGCTCGGTCTCTCCCTGCTCAACTTCCATCCCGGCAGCCATCTCAGGAAGATCAGCGAGAGCGAATGCCTGAGCCGCATCGCCGACTCGATCAATCACGCCCTGGCCGATACCCGCGGCGTGGTCGCGGTGATCGAGAATACGGCGGGCCAGGGCACCAACCTGGCTGGCGCTTCGAGCACCTGGCCGAGATCATCGAGCAGGTCGATGACAAGTCGCGGGTCGGGGTGTGCATCGACACCTGCCACGCCTTTGCCGCCGGCTACGACCTGCGCACCCCCGAGGCGTGTACCGCCACCCTCGACGAATTCGGCAAGGTGGTGGGTTTCGACTACCTGCGGGGCATGCACCTCAACGACGCCAAGAGCGAGTTCGCCAGCCGCGTCGACCGCCACCACAGCCTTGGCCGGGGCAACATCGGGCTCGACGCCTTCACCACCATCATGCGCGACCCGCGCATCGACGAGATTCCGCTGGTGCTGGAGACAATCGAACCCGAGATCTGGGCCGAGGAGATTGCCTGGCTGCGCGCCCAGGCCGCAAACGAGTGATACGAGCGGCAGGCTAAGCGGGCTCCCTTTCGGCTGCCATGGTGCGCTCCAGCACGGCGCGCCAGCTCTCCTCCACCGGCAGGCCGAAGGTGTCGTGCAGGGCTTGCATCAGCGCGTCCATGCCAAGTTCTCGTTGGCTCTGCTCGCCCGTGGACTCACGCACCGTGAGTCGCGAATTCCCCAGCACGTAGCGTGCCTCAGGCGTGGTACGTGCCACACTCAGCTGATGCCGAAAGTGCGAGCCGGGATGCGTGGCGGTATACCAATTGGGCTGCTCGTAATCAACCGCCAGTTGGGGCTGCAGCGAGAGATCATACAACGGCGACCACGCATGCCCGATCAAGGCTTGCAACAGCAAGCCCTCCTCGCTCGGCACCACCCGGTAGGTCTCGTGCCCGGTCGGCTGCGGCTCCTGTGTGTCCATTGCCAGCGGCGCCGAAGGCGTATTGCCGCCGAAGCCGACATCGACGAGCCAGGACCGCCCCCCGATGACGACCCGCAGCACCATGTGGCTGCGCGGCGTCGGTGGCGCAGCGTCCGGCACCATCCACCGCACCCGTGCCAGAAGCCCCTCCACCCGAAACCCAATGGCCTCCAGCGCCCGCTTGAACAGGCCGTTCTGCTCGAAGCAGTAACCGCCACGGCGGGCGGTGATGAGCTTGGCCTCCACGACATCAGGCGATAAATCGATCCCCCTGCCCAGCAGGATGTCGAGGTTCTCGAAGGGAATGGCCGACATATGCCGCGCCTGCAGGCGGCGCAGCGCGTCGAGTGTCGGGCTCAAGGCTTCGGCATGGCCGATGCGGGCGCAGTAGGCCGCCAGGTCGAGCGCATCATGTGGTTCATTCATGGCGTGTCTCCTTCCAGGTCGCCCAGTCCAGCTGACTGACGGAAACACGATAAGACCTTAAGCAAAGTTGAGGTCAAGAGCAGTCGATATCGACTACTTCAGCTCAATCAGCCCGTGCCGCCGCAATGGCGAGGCAGGCTGGTATTACACCTTGGGCTGCTACCCTTCCACCTTGCTCGAGTCATAAATACATTGTCCTGCCACGAACGTCTGCTGCGGCTGAAGCTCGCTGTCGAGTAGCGTCACATCTGCGTCGAATCCGATAGCCAAGCGTCCTTTTCTATCATGTAAACCGAGTACCCGTGCGACGTTCCCCGAGAGCAGGCCGAGGGCCTGCTCCATGGGCAACACGCCCTCGCGCACCAGGCGTTGCCAGTCCGCGATAAGGGCGGTGTTGCGCGCCACCCGCATGCCGATATAGGCGCCCTGGGCGTCGAATTCAGGCAGGCTGCCGTTGCAATCGGAGCTCATGGTGATGCGCGCGACGGGAACGCCGCGAGCCAGCAGCCGCGACACAGCGTCGAACCCGGTCAGGCCGTCGTCGCCGGCATCGTCGAAGGCGGTCACATCCACACTGGCGTTGAAGGTCAGCGCATAGTCGGCAGCCTCCTCGAGCAACGAGTGGTTACGATTCACGTGAGTCGGTATCACTTGATCGGCGGGAATCTCGGTCTCGGACAGCAACCTGCGCAGTGGTTCCAGCCCCCGCTTTCCGTCACCGATATGGAAGTGACAGATGCCGCGCTTGTCGGCCAGCATGGCACCGATGCGTGTATCACTGACGATCCGTTCGATTTCATCCTGGCGTGGCTGGCTCGATCGGTGGTCCGAGATGGCGATTTCGCCCAGGCCGATCACTTCAGGAATCCAGGCCAAATCGCGCTGAATGTCGCCGGTCAGCGTGGGAGGCGGGACGCGATACGCACCGGTATACATGAAGGCCGATATGCCTTCGGCACCAAGCCCACGCACCTTGGCCAGCAAATCTGCCGGGGAGCGGCTGATGCTGTCGGTGCCAAGAACACCCACAACCGTGCCAATACCCATTGAGGCGATCTCGTGGGCGGTGATTTCCGGACAGCGAGTGCCGCAGCCGCCTTCGCCGCCGCCGCCGGTCACATGAACATGCTGGTCGATAAAGGCGGGCACGGCGATAAGATGACGTGCCTCCACCACCTGGATAGACCAGCCTGTCGGGATCGCAATGTCACGCCCCAGGGCCGCGATCCGGCCGTCGGCAATCAGGATGTCGGTGGCCTCGAGGGGCTCCGGTGCGAAGATGCTGCCGACCCGCAACAGGGTCAGCAACCTGTCTTCCCGGGGTTCGGCGGGCATCATGATGGCTCACCGCCAGGCGCCGTCACGGCGGCCGAATGGAAACGGCGCCCCCTGATACGCTCGATTGCGCCATCAATATCATCGATCAGCAACACCAGAAGGTCACCTTCGCTTGCCTCACCGAAGGCCCTGTCGACGGCCTGCTGCTCTTCCATGATGACCTCGACCTGGCAAGCGCCCGGCACCGACTCGGCCCCTTCGCGCAGCAGGCGAGCAGCGTCACCGGGGGCGCGTCCGCGAGCGCCGGTCTCGTAGATGAAGACAACGTCGTGCATCCTGGCAAGCAGGGCACCCAGCATGTACAGGTCCTCGTCGCGGCGGTTGCCCGGGGCACTGGCTACGCTGATCCGCCGTCGAGCCGGAATGCAGCCGACCAGTTCGCTCAGGGCCTCGAGCGCCGGTACGTTGTGTCCGTAATCGATCAGTACCTTCATGCCGTCGGCGTCGATGAGGTTGGTACGGCCGGGATTCTGGCCCGGGGTGGGGTGGAAGGTCTGCAGGCCCATCTGGATATCGGCGATAGACAGACCCAGGGCGTAGGCGGCGGCACTGGCCGCCAGGGCGTTGGCGATATTGAAGCGGGCGTGCCCCTCGAAGGTGATCGGTACGTTCACCATCGGAATCACATCGGCCTCGACATGGCCCTGGCGCATCACGATGCTTTCGTTGTTGACGGTAAAGGCGACGCCCTGTTCGCGGACATGCTGACGGACAGGGCGGAATTTGGGGTCCAGTGTGAAGAAGATGATGTCACCCCGGGCCCACTCCCGGCCTTCCAGTACCCGGGGGTCGTCGGCATTGAGCACGGCCGTACCGCCCTGGCGGACGGCATCGATCACGACGGTCTTGCAGCGCGCCAGTTCATCGAGGGTATGGATGTCGTGTTCGCCAAGATGGTCGCTGGCGATATTGAGCAGCACGCCCACGTCGCACTCATCGAAGCCCAGGCCGCGGCGCATGATGCCACCGCGGGCGACTTCCAGTACGGCACACTCGACCGTGGGCTCGCGCAGCACGATCGCTGCCGCCTGGGGGCCGCTGTAGTCCCCGCGCAGGATCACATGGTTATCGATCTCGATGGCGCCGGTACAGGCCATGCCGACGTTGCGTCCCGATTGCCGTAGCAGGTGCGAGAGCAACCGCACCGTGGTGGTCTTGCCGTTGGTGCCGGTGACCGCCGCGATGGGAATCCGTCCTGTTGTCTCACTGTCGGGGAACAGCATGTCGATCACCGGGCGACCCACGTCGCGGCCCTCCCCGTGGGTGGGCGAGAGGTGCATGCGAAAGCCGGGGCCGGCATTGACCTCAACCACGGCGGCGGACTGCTCCTCCAGGGGCCGGCTCAGGGTCTCGGCCAATAGGTCGATGCCGATGATGTCCAGCCCTACCAGCCGCGCGATGCGCTCCGCCGCATAGCGCACTTCCGGATGAACATCGTCGGTCACGTCCGTGGCGGTGCCCCCCGTGCTGAGATTCGCCGTGGGCTTGAGAAAGACCATCCCGCCGTCCGGGATCACGCTCTGCAGAGTCAGGTTCTGCTGCTCGATCATCCGCAGCGACTGCTCGTCCAGCTCGATACGGGTCAGCAGGTTGGCGTGGCCGATGCCGCGACGCGGGTCCTGGTTCTCCCGGTCGACCAGGGCCAGCAGGGTATCGATGCCGTTACCGACCACGTGGGCCGGGCGGCGCCGGGCGGCGGCCACGAGGGTGTTGTTGATGACCAGCAGCCGATGGTCCTCGCCCTTGATGTACTGCTCGACGATCACAGAGGGGTTGTGATGAGAGGCGATGTCGAAGGCATCACTCAGCGCCTGGCCGTCCTCGATGTTGGTGCTCACCCCGCGGCCATGGTTGCCGATGACCGGCTTGACCGCGACGGGATAGCCGATGTCGCGGACGGCGTCGAGCGCCTCGTGGAATGAGCCACATACCCTCCCCCGGGGTACTGGGATCCCGGCATCGCCGAGCACCTGCTTGGTCCACGCCTTGTCGTCGGCGATACCGTAGCTGATCAGGTTCGTATGGCCGGTCACCGTGGCCTGGATACGCTGCTGCCGATGGCCGTGGCCGAACTGGATGTAGCTGTTATCCTCGCTCAGGCGCATATGGGGAATCCCGCGCTGAGTGGCAGCCGCGACGATGGCCGCCGTGGAGGGGCCGAGCATATGGGCATCGCGCACCTGGCTAAGACGGTCGATGATCGCCGGCATGTCGATCGTCGCTCCGCTGAAGAGGCGCTCGACGAAATCGATGGCCTCTACGCCGGCAGCCAGACCGCAGGCTTCATCCCGATACCGATAGACGACGTTGTAGATGCCGGATTCATAGGAATCGACCGTCTTGCCATAGCCTACCGAAAAGCCGATCAGGTTCTGTAGTTCGATCGAGACATGTTCCACCACGTGGCCGGCCCAGGTACCCCGCTCCAGCCGCTCCAGAAAGCCGCCGGGCCTCCCGACCGAGCAACGGTGTTCGTGGAGAGTCGGCAGGAGTTCGGTGATGCGTTCCACGATGCCCGGCACTCTGTCGCTCGGCCGCTCCTCGAGCTCACCGATGTCCAGCCGCATGAAGATGGCCGGATAACGGCTGTAGTAGTTCGGACCGCGAAGGGCCCGATGTTCGAGAATCTTCATCGACGCTCCGCGAGCAGGGCGCCGAGTTCGTCAGGGACGAGGTAGCGGCGTGCACCGACATCGTAGCCGTGGCCGTCGACCATCGCATGGAGGATCATATGCTCCACGGCGACCGGCTCGCCCATGGCAAGCTCCGCAATATTCGATCGGGCCAGATCCCGGCTGTCGATCAGGATGACGTGCCCCGGCCCGATGGCTTCCAGAATGCCATGGGGGTGAATGATTACGGCGGCATCCTCGCCCAGGCCTACCCCCAGGTGTTCCGGATTGCTCGCCCCAACCTCCATCAGTCGGGTAAAGCGGCCGCGCTCGAGGAAGTGGCTGTCGATGATCAGGCCGTCGACGAAGCCGAGGCCGAAGGTCATGTTGACGGCCCCCTTGCGCAGGGCGTCGGCGGCGGCGCCGTTGTAGATCATGGTGCCCGGCATGGCCGCTGCCCCGGCACTGGTCCCGGCCACCACGGCGCCATCCTGCAGGCGTTGTCGGATGGCCTTCAGAACCGATGAGCCGCCCAGGACATTGGTCAGGCGCAGCTGGTCACCGCCGCTGAAGAAGATGACACCGCTCTGCTCGATCAGGCGCACCGTGTCGGCATCGGCCGCCTCCTGGCGGTCACGAATCCCCAGCGTATGGACCTGGCTTGCGCCCAGGCGAGAAAAAGCGGCTTCGTACTCCGGCAGCACCTCGTCAGGAATGCTGCTCGCCGTGGCGATGACCGCAACCTCCTGATTGTCGTCAGGGGCCATGCGAAAGACCTTTTCCAGGATCTCAAGATCTGAGGTCCTGTCCTCGGCACCGCCGATGGCCACGAGGTGGCCGGATGCCGAGAAACGTGGAGACACCATATTACCTTCGCCGCCCAGCGACGCTCTTGAGAAACACTGAATAATCGCCGATTTCGGCAATGTTGTATCGCACTATTTTAACGCCCATTCTTTATATCAGGTGAAAACCATCCTAGACAGATTAATAACCAAACCCCAACCTCACTAGATTTCTCATACTGATCAATGAAGCTTCTGAAATCTTGCGTGCTGGCCGCACGCAACACCGATAAAACGCTATGATTCGATGAATGGCCCTGCCCGTTCTTGGCCCGTGAACCAGGAAAAGGGAGAGTCATGTCCTGGCCGCCGCTCGCTGGACCTCGTCGGCATGGACCGTGACAGCCGATATCGAGACCAGAGGCCACCATGAGCGATCGGAATATTTTTGTTGTCGGGCTGGATGACTATAATCGTAAACGGCTCGAGGATTTACGTGGTGCTGAGAATTATCGGTTTCATGGCGTCATCGAGCCAGCGGAGGTCTATGACACGGAAATCTTTCCTATCGAAGAGATGCTGGCCAGGGCCGAAGCGCAGTTAAAAGATTTCCATGAACCCATCGACGCTATCGTTGGCTACATGGATTTTCCCGTCTCGACCATGCTGCCGCTGCTCTGCGAGCGGCTTGGTACGCGTTCAACCAGTCTCGAAAGTTTACTCAAATGCGAGCACAAGTATTGGAGTCGACTCGTTCAGCATGAAGTTGTTGCCGAATATATTCCCCGCTTTACCGCCTTCGACCCCTTCGACGCCCAGGCACTGCAGCATATCGGGGAGGCAGGGCTGTATTTTCCCTTCTTCGTCAAACCCATCAAATCCTCAGGCTCGCGACTGGGCTTTCGCATCGAAAGCCCCGAAGACTTCGCCCATGCCGTAGCGCGGCTATGTGAAAGCATCGGGACAATTTCAGAGCCCTTCAATTACGTGCTGGAGCACGCCAGTCTGCCTGATAACGTACGCTTGATTGATGGCGGCCACTGCATGGCGGAAGAGATTATTGGCGGGTGGCAATGTACGGTCGAGGGATACGTGTTCCAGGGCGAGGTTGTCTCGTATGGAATCGTCGACTCGATTCGCTATCCGCAGGTACTGAGCTTTTTCTCTTATCGCTACCCGTCCCGCCTCCCCGCTTCCATTCAGACAAATATGCAGGAGCTTACTCGTCAGGTCATGACACATATCGGATATGACAATGCCGCCTTCAACATCGAATACTTCTGGGACGAGGTGCAAGATCGCATCTGGCTGCTGGAGATCAATACCCGCATTGCACAATCGCATTGCGACCTGTTCGAAAAGGTCGATGGGATCAGTCATCAGCAAGTGACGGTGGACCTGGCTCTGGGGCAGTTGCCAGACATGCCCCATCGCCAAGGAGCATTCAAGGTCGCAGCGAAATTCTTTTATCGAGTGTTCTTTGTCGACGCCACCGTCAGCCAAGTACCGAGCTCCGAAGAAATCGAGACACTGCAACAAGCATTCCCCGGCACCTTGATCACGGTACAGGTCGAGATCGGTATGCGCCTGTCATCCCTGCCTGAGCAAGACAGCTACAGTTACGCCTTAGCTTACGTGTGGATGGGCGCAGACGACGATCTTGCGCTACAAGAGAACTATGCACGACTTGCCGAGCAGCTGCATTTCGCGTTCGAGGATATCATCGGCTGACGAGTTCTCGGCACGGACATGAATGGTAAGAAATCCAGTGACGGAAATGGGAGCAGGGTCATGCATATTGTCAGCGATTTTCCCCGCGACGTGCAGGAGGAAGAAGATTGGATCACGCTGGCCGATGGCTGCCGGCTGGGCATACGTATCTGGCGCCCAGTGGATGCCGAGAGCGATCCGGTGCCGGCCATTCTCGAGTATATACCCTATCGCAAGCGAGACCTGACGGCGATGCGCGATACGCAAACGTATGTCTACTGGGCCGGCCATGGCTACGCCGGGGTACGTGTCGACATGCGCGGCTGCGGCGATTCCGACGGCGTCTTGACCGACGAATACCTGCAGCAGGAACTGGACGATGGCGTCGAGATTCTGCACTGGCTGGGTAAGCAACCCTGGTGTACCGGTGATGTAGGCATGGTCGGCATCTCCTGGGGAGGGTTCAATGGCCTGCAGATCGCGGCACTGCAGCCGCCCGAGCTGAAGGCCGTCATCACGCTTTGCTCGACCGATGATCGCTACGCCGATGATGTTCACCACATGGGTGGCTGTCTGCTCGGCGACAACCTGTCATGGGCCTCGACCATGTTCGATGCCAATACCTGTCCACCCGACCCGCTATTGGTCGGTGAACGCTGGCGGAGGATGTGGCTGGAGCGTCTTGAGCATAGTGGGCTCTGGCTGGCTACCTGGTTACAGCATCAGCGCCGCGACGACTATTGGAAGCATGGCTCGGTCTGCGAGGACTTCTCCCGCATTCGTTGCCCCGTCTATGCCGTTAGCGGCTGGGCAGACGGATACTGCAATGCCGTGTTCCGACTGCTCGCGGGGCTCGACGTGCCACGCAAGGGCCTGGTTGGCCCTTGGGCGCACATGTATCCCCACCTTGGCGTTCCGGGCCCGGCCATCGGCTTTTTGCAGGAATCGCTACGCTGGTGGGACTATTGGTTGAAGGGCAAGGAAACGGGCATCATGGACGAGCCGATGCTGCGCGTGTGGATGCAGGAATCGGTTCCACCGTCGGCCCGTTACGAGGTACGGCCGGGGCGCTGGGTTGCCGAACCGAGCTGGCCATCGCCGCGGATCGAACCGAAACACTTCCGTTTCACCAGCGGCCATGACCTCCTGCCTACCCCTCAGGGCCCCGTGGCTTCCGTGCCGGGCGCCGATGTTCCCCTTTCCGTACGCTCGCCACTGTCGGTAGGGCTGTATGCCGGCAAGTGGTGCTCCTACAATGCCCCGCCGGACCTGCCTCACGATCAACGCGAAGAGGACGGTGGCTCTCTGATATTCCAGACGGCACGGCTCGAACAGGACATCGAGATTTGCGGACAACCCGTTGTCGAACTCGACATCGAGGCCGATCAGCCGGTGGCGATGGTGGCACTGAGGCTCAGCGATATTGCAGTAGACGACAAGGCGACCCGGATTTCCTATGGCCTGCTCAACCTGACCCACCGTGACAGTAACGAATTTCCCCAGCAACTGGAGCCCGGCAAGCGTTATCACATACGCGTACTGCTTAAGCACATTGCCCAGAAGTTTCCCGTGGGCCACGCCATTCGGCTCTCGCTCTCGAGCAGTTACTGGCCGCTGGCCTGGCCGTCGCCAGTTCCCGTCAAGTTGACAGTGCATCCCACCGGCTGCCGGCTGATCCTGCCATGCCGCGAGCCTCGACCCCAGGAAGAAGCGGCGCTGACGCCATTTGACCCGCCGGAGTGCGCGCCGCCACTAGCCGCGACCCTGATACGGCCGAGCCAAGAAACGTGGCGAGTGATACGTGATCTGGCCAATGATCAGACTACACTCGAAGTCATCAATGACGAAGGCACTTTCCGCCTCGATGATATCGATCTTGAACTCTCGTCACGAGTTGTCGAACGCTATACCTATGCCTACGGCAGCTACGACAGCCTGAGCGGCTGGACCGAGTGGGAGCGCAGTTTCCGACGCGGCGACTGGGTAGTACGCAGCATGACCCGCACATTGATGACGTCCAACGCAGAAAATTTTCGCTTGCGTGCAACGATGGATGCCTATGAGGGAGAAAGCCGAGTTATTTCCAAGAGTTGGGACGAGGAGATCCCACGCGACCTTATTTGAGCGCAGGTATGCGGGAACGATTACTTTTCTGAGAGAAAAGGCGTGCCAAGATGACCGCTTTGCGCAGCTCCGCTCCCCTCTGAGCCGCTCGGCGAGCACCGTTGCAGCCCCTCATCTTGGCCGCTGTCGCTCCTCGAGAAGTAGGGCACGACCGGTGAGCAGGCGCGCCGATATTACACTTTCTCCCCGTCGCGCCTCACGCTCAAGCAGCGCACGCTTTCTCTCCACACCCCAGCGGTAGCCGGAAAGCGCCCCGTCGCTGCGCACCACCCGGTGACAGGGAATGGCAAGCGCAATGGTATTGGAGGCACAGGCACTGGCCACCGCGCGCACCGCCCTGGGCGAGCCGATCCGCTCCGCCAGCTCCGTATAGCTGATGGTGGCACCCACGGGAATCTTGGTCAGCGCCTGCCAGACCCGCTGCTGAAAGGCAGTGCCACGAATGTCCAGCGGCAGCGACAGCCCGATATCAGGCGCCTCGACAAAACCCACCACCTGGGCCACCCAGGCGTCGAAATCCTTTCCACCCGGGGCCAGGCTGGCGCTGGCGAAGCGATCCTGGAACTCCCGTAACAGCTCCTCGGGATCATTTCCCAGTGAAATGGCGCAAATCCCTTTCTCACTTGCCGCAACCAGAATCGTGCCCAGTGAACACTCTCCCAGAGCAAAACGAATATTCATGCCCTCTCCTCCCGAACGATAGCGCTTCGGCGTCATGCCGAGTATCTGGGTCGAAGCGGCGTAGAAGCGTCCGCTGGAGTGGTATCCCGCTTGATAGATCGCCTCGGTCACCGTTTCGCTGTTCAACAGCTCGACCCGCACCCGTTCGGCGCGCCATGCCTTGGCATAGGCCTTGGGCGTCAGGCCAGTGATCGACTTGAACACACGATGAAAGTGGAAGCGACTCAGGCCAGCCACCCGCGCCAGATCGTCGAGGGAAGGAAGCTCCTCGGAGGCTTCGATGAGTCGGCAGGCCCTGGCAACGCTCTCGGCATGCCGCTGGGCCAACGATGTCTCCTGAGGCCGGCAGCGCTGACAGGGGCGGTAGCCGGCGCGCTCGGCAGCCGCTCCATCGGCATGGAATTCGGCATTTTCCCGCCGCGGCCGGCGCGATGCGCAGGTCGGGCGGCAATAGATCCCGGTAGTGCGCACCGCATAGACGAAAGCGCCGTCCGCCGCGGTATCGCGGGCCAGTACCGCCACCCATTTCGCTTCATCGGAATCGAAGATGGCAAGTGACTCGGTCGTTGTCTCGATCATGGCGGGCCTCCGCTGTGGATCCGGCGTTCACCGTGAGCTCAGGATGGCCCTTGGGCCCGACAGCAACACTCCGTCCCTTGCTTTCAAAACGAGCCCGCCCCTTTGCAAGATTCACAGCATAGCATTGCCAGGTTTTTTCGATTCAGCGGCAAGAAGCGAGTGAAGGCTCACCGGCACCGACAGGGATCGCCTGAGCCTACAACCAGGCCGTTTTGCTGCCAATGCAGCAGCCGATCAAGAACTCCCTCTCGAACAATACGGCTACCGCCCGCGTTCCCAGCTTCCCAGCTTCCCAGCTTCCCAGCTTCCCAGCTTCCCAGCCAGATGGTCATAGCAGAATCGCGCGCTCCACATATTGTTAGCTCTATGCCTAACGGTTTATGTCTGACAAGCATAGGCCAAAGAGACACAATGCAACGACATCGAGCAAGACGGAGCGGGATCACCGCTCCGCTACCAACAAGCCAAACTCGAGGTGTCACATGATTGCCGTTATCTTCGAAGTCATCCCCAAGTCCGGTCGTCGCGACCAGTACCTGGACATTGCCGCCAGCCTGCGTCCGCTGCTCGACGAAATCGATGGCTTCATCTCCATCGAACGCTTCGAGAGCCTGACCCAGCCAGGAAAGGTCCTCTCGCTCTCCTTCTGGCGCGATGAGGAAGCCGTGGCCCAGTGGCGCCGGCTCGAGCGCCACCGCTCCGCCCAGTCCCAGGGGCGCGAAGTGGTCTTCGACGACTATCGTCTGAGAGTAGCCTCGGTGATGCGCGACTACGGTATGAATGAGCGCGGACAGGCGCCTGCCGACAGCCGCGAGCGCCATGACCGTCCTGAAACCCCAAAACAATAGCGCCCCACGACACCAGAATTTCACCCGGCTCGATGGCAGCGGAAAGTGATGGGGCAGATGTCGAAATCGACTACGTTGAAGCGACGAAGGGAAGCAGGATCTACAACAATCCCCTGGAGACCCATCATGCAGCTTTCCACCTATCTGATCTTCGATGGCAACTGCGAGAAGCCTTCAAGTTCTATCAGCGCTGCTTCGACGCCAAGCTCGAGGCCATGGCCACCTATGCCGAAATGCCCGACAGCGAGGACATGGACATACCCCCGGAGGCCCGCGACCTGATCATGCACGCCCGCCTGCGCATCGGCGACCAGTGGCTGATGGCATCGGACAACTCCCCCGCATGCCCGGCTCCCTATGAAGGCATCAAGGGCGCGAGCATTGCGGTCGGCGTTGACTCCGTGGAGGAGGCCGAACGGCTCTTCAATGCCCTGGCCGATAACGGCACGGTACAGATGCCGCTCGAAGAAACCTTCTGGGCGCATCGCTTCGGCATGCTGGAGGATCAATTCGGCGTTGCCTGGATGATCAACTACGACAAGGAAGAGCAGGCGGCAGCCTAGCGCAACACCGCTTCCTCCCTCAGCCGCTCGGCAAGCCGGTCAATGAAGCCCCGGACCTTGGCCGCCGGGCGGCCTTCCCTGTGCCGGGCAGAGCGCAGTGAGTAAATCACAATCCCATCATCGCCTATGCCTACAGATACCCATTGTCTATAATTGCCTCTACAGACACTTGGGGATTATGGCCATGAGCGTGATGGAAGCTGCAACCCACAGCAAGTCCACTGCAGCTACCGGCTGAAGGCCGCTGTCGCAATCCTGGAGAAGTGGGGCGCGACCGGGGAGCAGGGCGCAGCGATATTGCGTGTCTCCCGTAGCACCTATGCGCGAGCGAAGCGGCGCGACCCGACCTGGGAGGTCAGCCTCGATGCCGACCAGCTCACTCGCATCAGCCTGGTGCTTAACATTCACTCGGCGCTGCGGGTGGTCTTCGACAATCCGGAGAACCTCTACGGCTTCATGTCCATGGCCAACCACAACAGCTTCTTCCATGGCCGCACGCCGCTGGAAGTGATCGCGCAAGGTGACTTCATCTCTCTCTACGAGACCTTCAAACGGATCGATACCCTGAGAGGGGCTCAATGGTGAGTCTGGGGGCGCTTCCCCGGCTACCGGGAAGGCAGCAGCGCGCCTACCGTCTGGTGAATTCCAAGTTCCCGCCTATCAACGTCTTCGATGACGTCGCCAGTGCCGATGAGTTCCAGGCGCTCTACGCACTCCAGGCGCTGACCAATCCACGGTTACGGAACGAGGCCGGCCGCCTCGACCTGATCCCACCAGAGGAGATCCCCTTCGGCATTCCAGGATGCTCCTATGCAGTGGCGCCGTTCACCCATGTGAATCCTGATGGCTCGCGCTTCAGTGACGGCAGCTTCGGCATCCTCTACCTGGGCGACACCATGGATACAGCCCTGGCCGAGGTACAGCACCATCAAGAGGTCTACTGGCGCAATGTGCCCGACCTGAGCTACGAACGCTTCGTGTTTCGTGGCCTGGCTTGCGATTTCGACGAGGCCGGGATGGCGGATGCATTGACGATTCGCCGCGAGCACGATATCTATTCGCCGGACGACTACAGCGCTTCCCGCCAGCTTGGACTTGCCCTCAAAGCACAGGGCACATCCGGGCTGCGCTACCATTCAGTTCGCGCTTCCGGAGCCACCTGCTGGAGTCTGATGACCCCACGGCCGGTGGCGTCCATGGTGCAAACCGCCCACTTCGAAATGATCTGGAGCGGCACCATCGTCTCGGTCAACCAAGTGTCATCGATCGACTCTCGCTCATAACAACTCCGACTGAGCGTTTTCATTGAGTCAAGGAGCTCGATCCATAACGATGCATGGGATCTTGATATCAGCAGAGCTCCTCCTCCATGCCCCCTCCGTCTATCAGTCAGCCATGCCCCTCGATAATTGAACGACAGGCACTCTCTCTGGACGGAGCGCCCCTCAACCCTACGCCCCGGCCCCGCCTTTACGCCCGCACTATGAAGCTTCACTGACCGCGGCCTTGTCCGTCACCGGATCGGCCTTGGCGCCGACCGCCTCGCGGCGCTCCGAGTAGCGGTCCACCATCGTCTCGGCGTGGGGGCGCATCAGCAGGGTGAAGCGCACCAGCTCTTCCATCACGTCGACGATGCGGTCATAGAGCGGCGATGGGAGCATGCGCCCGGCCTCGTCGAATTCCTGATACGCCTTGGGCACGCTGGACTGGTTGGGGATGGTGACCATGCGCATCCAGCGCCCCAGCAGACGCAGGGTATTTACCGCATTGAACGACTGCGAGCCACCGCTGACCTGCATTACCGCCAGGGTGCGCCCCTGGGTGGGTCGCACCGCGCCCATGCTCAGCGGCAGGTGATCGATCTGCGTCTTCATCACGCCGGTGATCTGGCCGTGACGCTCGGGGCTGCACCACACCTGTCCCTCGGACCAGATGGCCAGCTCACGCAGCTCCCGCACCGCCGGGTGATCGTCGCCCGCCACCTGATCCGGCAGCGGCAGATCCGATGGATCGAAGATGCGCGTCTCGGCGCCGAAATAACGCAGCAGTCGCGCCGCCTCCTCCACCGCCAGGCGCGAATAGGAACGCTCCCGCAGTGAGCCGTATAGCAGCAGGATGCGCGGCGGATGGCCGAGCGGATCGGGCAGGTTCTGGCCGGGGCGCTGGCGGGTAAAGCGCTCATCGAGCGCAGGCAAGTGGTCGGGATCGGACAGCGTGCGAAGCCTCATGTCATCTCCTTCATGGCATAGGTTTGCAGAACGTGCAGGGCGCCCAGGGCGGCGAGCCCCAGGGCGGCGGAAAACAGCAGCGCCTGGGTGCCGAAGCGCTCGATCAGCAGGGCAAAGGCCAGCGGCGCCAGCGCCTGGCCGAAGCGTGCCGGTACCATCAGGATTCCCTGGCGCAGCCCGTAGCCGTGTGGGCCGAAGATCGCCAGCGGCAGCGTGCCCTTGGCAATGGTGAGAATGCCGTTGCCGGCGCCGTGCAGCAGTACGAACAGTGTGGCCAACGGCGCCCCCAGCGTGATCACGCCGAGGGCGCCAAGGGGATGGGCGACCACCGCCAGCTTTGCCGAGAACAAGGGATGAAAGCGCCGCAGCAGCGAGAACTCGAGCAACCGAGCGGCCACCTGTGCCGGACCCACCAGCGCCGCGGCGGCAATCGCGGCCGCCGGTGACAGGCCCGCAATCTGCAGCAGCCACGGAAGGTGTGCAGCCATCGCGGTGCTGACGAACCAGGTCACGGCGAAGACATAGGCCAACAGCACCATGGGCAGCCAGGACGCGTTGGCCTCGCCCGCCGCCATCTCGGCATGGGTCGCAGGCGGCTGGATACCGAACGGTATCAGCAGCCGATTGAGCGGCAGCCCCAGCAGCAGGTGCACGGCCGCCCAGGTGAAGCAGGCGTTCTGCCAGCCGAACTCGGCGTTGAGCCAGCCAGTAATCGGCCAGCATACGGTGCTGGCAAAGCCCGCCAGCAGGGTGATGCCGGTAATCGGACCGCGCGCCTCGCGGCCATAGAGTCCCGCCAGGGTCGAGAAGGCCGATTCGTACAACCCCATGCCCATGCCGACGCCGATCACCAGCCACCCCACCCACAGCATCAGCGGCCCGGTGGCCAGCCCCAGCAGCACCAGGCCCAGGGCAAATACCAGGCTCGATACCGTCAGAACGTCGCGCCCACCGAAATGATCGATTCGTCGCCCCACTGCCGGCCCCAGAATTGCCGACACCACCAGCGCCGAGGAGAACGCCGCGAATACCGCGCCGGTGGAGAGGCCGAGATCCTGCGCCATGGGCACGGCGAGGATGGCCGGCAGATAGTAGGTCGAGCCCCAGGCCAGGGTCTGGGAGACGCCCAGGGCGACGACGACTCCGGTGCGCGAGTCCATCAAATGCCTCGAGCATCGAGGTATATAGGCCTGAAAATACATCTCGAATTCATTCTTGTTGCTCCTCCCACTTCGCCGATGCTCCGCCCGCCATACGGCGGCTCTCGAGGATGCAGTCCGTGGCATCCAGCCAGGCGTCCACCGCCACCTGGAAGGCGTCCCGCCCCTTGGCCGTCAGTGCGTAGACCTTGCGCGAGCGCCCCTGCACCACCTCGGCGGTAGCGCTCAGGTAGCCCCCCGCCTCGAACTCGTTGAGCATCGGGTAGACCGTGCCCTCCGACGGACTGCAACATCCATGTGTGCTCTTCTCCACCGCCTGCACCACCTCGTAGCCGTGCATCGGCTTGCGGTGCAGTACGCTAAGCACGAAGAACTTCGACAGCGACATCTTGATCGTGCCGTGCCAGTACGAAGGATCGCTGTACTCGGGGATCTTGCGGCCAGCGGCCGCCTCGGTTTTTGCCTTGGTCATGGCGGAAAAATATACCTCGGGGGTCGAGGCGTCAAGTCAGCGACAGCCAAGCCACTCCAGCAATACCCGGTCAAATACTTCGGGCTC
>NZ_AZQX01000382.1:0-6330 GCF_000568385.1 Halomonas sp. BC04 | reverse complement strand
TGATACCGCCCACCGTGACCACGTCGCCGGTGTTCATGGCGTTTTCCACCTGGATGAAGATCCCGGTGATGATGTCCTGCACCAGCTTCTGGGCACCGAAGCCGATGGCCAGGCCCAGTACACCAGCACCGGCGATCAGCGGCCCGATATTGATGCCGATCTCGGCCAGCACGATCATCATCGTCATGGTGATCAGGCGATGGCCAGGGCATTGCGGAACAGCGAGAGCAGGGTCTTGGCACGCGCGGTGGGCTCGCCGGTGCCGGTCTCCGGGTTCAGCTTGTGTTCGATCAGGCTGGCCAGGCCAAGCCAGGCGCCAATGGCGACGACCAGGATCGTCGCCACGCTCGCCAGCGTGCCCACCAGGCCGCGCCCCGGCTCTGAGGCATACCAGGCCATGAGGTCGAAGGCGCCCCAGGCGTTGAGCACGAGCAGGATCACCACGATCAGGATGATGGTGCGAATGACGCGCAGGGCATTGGGCACATAGCTGTTGAGGCGTGGCTCCAGCAATGGCAGCTTGCGGCGCAGGTCGTCGGAGAGGCGAATGCGACGCCCGATGGTCTGGGTCAGCAGGCTCGACAGGAGCATGCCGATCACCACGATGGCCAGTGTCTTGAGCGTGGCAAAGAGCACGAAGGGTAGCGCATCCGCCGGCCGGGTGAGGGTCAGCACCAGCACCATCAGGAAGTAAGCCAGGGCGAACAGGTGCCAGGTGCGGGCGAACAGCGTCAGGGAGACCCGGGTTGCCGTCAGGTCGCTGCGCCCCGCCAGCTCGTCGAGGTTATTGCGAATCCGGAGCCGGTTCTTGAGCACCACGGCCACGGCATAGACGAAGGCGCCGAAGATGACCAGGGCACCGATGCCCTGGCCCAGAGCCGGGGTCAGGTAGAAGTTGGCCAGCGGCACCACCACCATCAGGCCATAGCCCACCAGCCCGATGAGGCGGGCGAGCCAGCGGTTCCAGTAGGAAGCCTCGCCGGCCGAGATGGGCAGCAGGCGAAGTCCTCGTAGCGTGACGAGAACAGCATCCGCACGGCGGCCTTCAACAGTTCTATGATCAGGAAGGCGTTGAGGAACAGCGAGGCACGGGTGGATAGCTCGCCGGTTTCGCCGATAGCGAAGGTGGCGATGAGGTTGCCGGCCATGTAGGCCAGTACCACGATCAGCACATCCACCAGGGCGGCCAGGGCCACGCAGAGCACCAGGCGCACGACCGGCGTAAGGCTGCTGGCCTGAAGCGACCAGCCGCTGATGCGGGTGAACAACGGCCTGGCGAAGTGGCGGAAGGTGACGAAGAAGAGGAAGGTGGCCAGTATCACCAGGCCCAGGTTGATCGCCGCCGAGGTGAAGGCCGCCGTATCGAAGTCGGTGGCGGCAGTGTCACCGGTGAACAGGCCGGTCACGATGCTCACCAGATTGCGCAACTCCCCGCCGATATCGCTGACAACTCGGCTGGTCATCTCCGCCAGCTGCCTTGGTGCCGATACCTGTGCCGGCTGCTGTCCCTCGTGGACGGCTTCGGCGCTAGCCAGGGCGCCCTCATCGATTGCCTGGCGGCGCAGATGGTCGATCAGTTGCTGGCGGGATGACTCATCCTCGAGCAGGTCGGCCAGCGTCGAATAGGCAGGGCCATTGGTGGCTTCGCTTGGCTGGGCCAGGGCAGGTGTCGCGGCCAGGCAGGCCAGCAGCAACCAGCCAAGCAGCCAGGGAATGAAACGTGTCGGTATCACGCGGTGACCTCCATCTCGGGCGTGTAGGCAGGGACTCGTCTGTTCCCGTGCGCATATGATACGGATTTTGTCACCACGGGACGAACGGTGGCGGTCGAGTCGAATTTATCGATGCAGTAATTGTACATGTAATGCCAATTGTGTCATATTCTGGTGCGTGCCTATCCCTTGGCATGAATCCCTGCACCAAGCTCGATCCTCTTGCCACTCGCCCCGCGAGTGGCTTTTCTTTGTGTGTTCGTAACGACTTCGCTAGGCTATGTTCGAAAAGTCGGCGAGCGAAGGTCAGGAAAGGCAAAAATCGGCGAAAAAGCAGAGTTTACGGGGTGTAAATGAGTATTTTGAGCCGATTTTTAACGCAGCATGGCCGAGCGCAGACAGTTTTCGTACATAGCCTGGCATCGGTTGGCATCAAAGGTTCCGCTGGGGATACGGCAGCATGAGCATCGGATGGGCCGCGGTAGTACTGGTGGGGGTAGGCGGGGCCGTGGGGGGCATGGTCCGCCTGGCGGTTTCCCGGCTCCTGGCTCGTTGGCTGGGCACCGGTTTTCCCTGGGGCACCCTGGCGGTGAACCTCAGCGGTGCATTTCTGGCTGGCTGGATCGCCGGCCGTCTGGGTGTGCCTCAGAGTCTCGACCTCTCTTCGGCCTGGCTTGGCTGATAATCGGCGTGCTGGGTGGCTATACCACGGTCTCCTCTCTCAGCCTGCAGACACTGGCGCTGTGGCAAAGCGGTCGGACACCGGCGGCGCTGACCAATATCGGCACCACCTGCCTGGCGGGTCTGGCCCTGGCTGGATGGCTGGTGGCTGGCGGGGGGGGCGCCATGAGCGGCTGGCGAGACTATGCGGCGGTGGGGTTGGGCAGCGCCCTGGGCAGTCTCCTTCGCTACCTGGTATCGGTTGCCTCAATGGCGGTGCTGGGGCCGGCCTTCCCCTGGGGTACCCTGGCGGTGAACCTGCTGGGTTCCTGGCTGATCGCCGCCTTCTCTGCCTATGCGGCCTGCCGCCAGGGAGGGCGCGTGGCACGCTGGCAGCCCTTCCTGGTGGCCGGATTCTGTGGCGGCTTCACGACCTTTTCGCTGTTCAGCCTCGAGACGCTCTATCTGCTCGAAAGCGGCCTGCCCTGGCTGGCGCTGCTCTATGTACTGGCCAGCGTGCCGCTATGGCTTGCCGCCGCCTGGCTGGGCGACTCCATGATCAGGGCCCGGCTGGCGGCGGCTGCAGCCAGAACAACATAGGCCGATTCAGCTCTCCTTCTTGCTCGCCTTTTTCTCACTCTTGCCTTTCCCGCTCTTGGCTGGCCCGTGGGCGGTCGATGGCGAGGTGGGGAAGTGTTCGCGCACCAGGGCCAGCAGCCCCTGGGTCGAGGCGTCGAAGTCCTGGGTCTGGGTATCCAGGCGGTCGCTGATCTCACCCGCGATACGCTTGCCCAGCTCCACCCCCCACTGGTCGAAGGAGTTGATGTTCCAGATCACCCCCTGGACGAAGACCTTGTGCTCGTAGAGCGCGATCAGTGCACCCAGGTTCTTCGGCGTGAGTTCATCGAGCAGCAGCACGCTGGAGGGGCGGTTGCCGGGACAGCTGTAGGGGTCGAGGCGACCGCCGGTCTGGCTCCCCTCCATGAAGGCATTGGCCTGGGCCAGCATGTTGGTGAGCAGGGCGAAGTGGTGCTCCTCCACGCCCGGCTCCGGCTTGAGCGAGGCGATGAAGTCGATGGGCACGTAGCGGGTACCCTGGTGCAGCAGCTGGAAGAAGGCGTGCTGGCCGTTGGAGCCGGTCTGCCCCCAGACGATGGGGCCGGTCTTGTAGTCCACCGGATGGCCGAAGATATCCACCGACTTGCCGTTGGACTCCATGTCCAGCTGCTGCAGGAAGGCGGGCAACTGATGCAGCGCCTGGTCATAGGGCACGATGGCCTGGGTCTCGGCCCCTTTGAAGTTGAGGTTCCAGATGCCTACCAGCGCCATCAGCACGGGCATGTTCCGGTCGAAGGGGGCGGAGAGGAAATGCTGGTCCATTTCGTAGGCGCCTTCGAGCATTTCCATGAAGCCATCGAAGCCCACTGAAAGGGCGATCGGCAGGCCGATGGAGGACCACATGGAGTAGCGGCCACCGACCCAGGCCCAGAATTCGAAGACGTTCTCCTCACGTACGCCGAATGCCATGGCGGCTTTCTTGTTCGTGGAGGCGGCGACGAAGTGCGCCCCCACATCGGCATCGTCGCCGGCCTGCTCCACGAACCATCGCCGTGCCGTCTTGGCGTTGAGCAGCGTTTCCTGGGTGGAGAAGGTCTTGGTCGAGACGATGAACAGCGTGGAAGCCGGGTCCAGGCGAGCCAGCACCTTCTGGATATGGGCGCCGTCCACATTGGAGACGAAGTGGAAGCCGAGCTCCGGGTGGCGGTGCTTGAGCAGTGCCCGGCACGCCATGTTGGGCCCCAGGTCCGAGCCTCCGATGCCGATGTTGACCACGTCCTTGATGCGCTTGCCGCTGAAGCCCTTCCATTCGCCGCTGCGTACGGCGTCGGCGAACTGGCGCAGTTGCTCCCAGGAGCGGCGAATCTCCGGCATCACGTCCTTGCCGTCGACCATTACCGGGCTGTCGCCCAGGTTGCGCAGGGCGGCGTGCAGTACCGGGCGGTCTTCGGTGACATTGATGATGTCGCCGGAAAACATCTGGGCGCGCCGCTGGACCAGCGCCGAATGGTCGGCGAGCTCGAGCAGCTTGGCCAGCACCGTATCGGAGATCTGGTGCTTGGAGTAGTCGAGGAACAGGCCGCCGACGCGCAGGCTCATCTTCTCGAAGCGCTGGGGGTCGGCGGTGAAGTAATCCTTGATCCGGTCGCCGGCGGTTTCCTGCTGCAATTGCTTCAGGGCCTGCCAGGTGACGCTGCGGGTCAGTTGGAACATGCGGTTTCCTCAGGCGCGATGGTCGGGGCGAGGTGGCGCGGGCCGCCTGTCAGCCTGTGAATTGCGTGATGTCACCCATGCCTGGGCATCAGGGATGGTCATCTCGTAGGGTTGTGACAGCCAGGGAGAGCTGACCAGGAAGTCGGCGCTGGCGGCGTTGCAGGCCACGGGGATGTTCCACAGGGCGGCGAGCCGCAGCAGGGCCTTGACGTCCGGGTCGTGGGGCTGGGGGGCGAAGGGGTCCCAGAAGAAGATCAGCAGGTCGAGGCGCTGCTCGGTGATGCGGGCGCCGATCTGCTGGTCGCCGCCCAGCGGGCCGCTCATCAGGCCTTCCACCGTCAGGCCCAGCTGGGCCGAGATGCGGCCGGCGGTAGTGCCGGTGCCGACCAGTTCATGGTCGGCCAGGGTCTGCTGCCAGTGCGTGGCCCACGCCAGCAGTTCCTCTTTCTTGCCGTCATGGGCGATCAGGGCGATGCGCTTGCGGGCCGGAAGGGTGCGCTGCACGGTGCGATGCGGACGCGGGTCGGTCATGGTGTACCCACCTCGAGAATCTTCAGGGTATTGGTGCCGCCATGGGCGTTCATGTGATCGCCCCGGGTCAGAATGACATCTTCCCCCGGTTTGGCAATTCCCTGCTTGACCAGCAGCGCCAGCGCCCGGTCGTTGAGCTCGGGGGCGGCCATGCCGCTGGTATCGAAGGGCAGCGAAACCACGCCGCGGTAGAGCGCCATGCGCCGCTGCGCCACCGGGCTGTGGGCCAGGCCGACGATGGGCAGTCCCGAGCGGATACGCGAGGCGATCAGCGGCGTGTAGCCGGTCGAGGTCATGCAGGCGATGGCCGCCACGCCGGTGAGATGATTGGCGGCGTACATGGCCGACAGGGCGATGGTCTCGTCGATCCGCGAGAAGCCCTCGTGGATGCGGTGGCCCGACTCCTGGGCAATCTTCTCGCGCTCAGCGCCGAGACAGACGCGGTCGATCGCCTCGATGGTCTCCACCGGGAAGTCGCCGGCGGCGGTCTCGGCGGAGAGCATCACCGCGTCGGTGCCGTCGAGCACGGCGTTGGCCACATCGAACACTTCGGCCCGGGTGGGCAGCGGCGAGGTGATCATCGACTCCATCATCTGGGTGGCGGTGATCACCGCTCGATTCAGGGTGCGGGCGCGCTTGATGATGCGCTTCTGCATGCCGATCAATTCGGCGTCGCCGATCTCCACGCCCAGGTCACCCCGGGCCACCATCACCGCCTCGGAGGCCTCGATGATGCCGTCCAGGGTCGCCGCATCGGCCACTGCCTCGGCGCGCTCGAGCTTGGCCACCAGGCCGATCTCCTTGCCTGCCTCGCCCAGCAGCTCCCGCGCCTCGTGCATGTCGGCGGCGCTGCGGGGAAACGAGACCGCCAGGTAGTCGACGCCGATGTCGATGGCGGTCTTGAGGTCGGCGCGATCCTTGTCGGTGAGCGCCGGGGCCGAGAGGCCGCCCCCCTCCTTGTTGATGCCCTTGTTGTTGGAGAGCTTGCCGCCCACCACCACGCTGGTGTGGATCAGGTGGTCGGCCACCCGGTTCACATGCAGCACCAGCCGGCCGTCGTCGAGCAGCAGCCGGTCGCCGGGGACGACGTCGTCGGCCAGGGTCTTGTAGTCGCAGCCGACCCGGGTCTCGTCCCCGGCATCCGCTTCCAGCGCCA
>NZ_AZQX01000381.1:0-18093 GCF_000568385.1 Halomonas sp. BC04 | reverse complement strand
CACCCCGCGCATCACTGAGACCGCCAAGCGCTGTGTACATCTACGCGGCCCTCACCATCACCTGCTTCCTCGCCTACATGGCCGCCGGCATGAACTGGTTCGATGCCCTGGGCCACAGCTTCTCCACCGTGGCCATCGGCGGCTTTTCCACCTACGACGCCAGCATCGGCCACTTCGACAGCGCCGCCATCGAGCTGATCTGCATATTCTTCCTGATCATCTCGGCCATGAGTTTCAGCCTGCATTTCCTGGCCTGGCGCGGCCGGCGGATCCGCCACTATTTCCAGGACCCGGAAGCCCGCTTCCTGCTGATGTTCCTGGCGTTTCTCTCCGTCATCACGGTGATCTCGCTGTGGCTCACCGGCACCTACGATACCGAGCGCGGCCTGCGCCATGGCGTCTTCCAGGTCGTATCGATCGCCACCACGTCCGGCTTCAGCGTGGCCGACTTTTCAGTCTGGCCCGGCGCCCTGCCCTTCCTGCTCTTCGTGGCGGCCTTCGTCGGTGGCTGCTCCGGCTCCACCGGCGGCGGCATGAAGGTGATTCGCATCATCCTCATCCTCAAGCAGGGCATGCGCGAGGTCATGCGCCTGATCCACCCCAACGCCGTGATCGCGGTCAAGATCGGCAAGGTGAGCGTGCCCGACGGCATCGCCCAGGCGGTGTGGGGCTTCTTCTCGGTTTACGTGATGCTGTTCTTCCTGATGCTGGTGGGGGTCATGGCCACCGGCGTCGACCAGGTCACCGCCTGGTCCACGGTGGCCTCGGCGCTCAATAACCTGGGCCCAGCCCTCGGCGAGGCCTCAGAAAACTATGGCGAAATGCCGACGCTCAGCAAATGGATCCTGGTGGTTGCCATGCTGCTGGGCCGCCTGGAGATCTTCACGGTGTTGGTGCTGTTTACCCCGGCCTTCTGGCGCCGCTGAGCGAGTCTGATGCCACTTTCACAGGTCGGGTTTGGACCGCGGCCCGGCTTCGTGGATAATTGGCCCTCATCCCCTTTCAACCCCGAGCGTTCATGACCCACTCTCAGGACACCGTGACCGACCCCCGCCAGGATGGCGACTTCAGCGGCCCGCGCCAAGTCATCGAACTGGGCGGGACCCGCTACACCCTGCTGGGCACCGCCCATGTCTCGGCAAAGAGTGCCGATGACGTGCGCCGCCTGATCGGCTCCGGTGAATTCGATGCCGTTGCCATCGAGCTGTGCGACTCCCGCCACCAGAACCTCAGCGACCCGGACGCCCTGGCCAAGCAGGACCTGTTCGAGATCTTTCGCCAGGGAAAGGCCGGCATGGTGGCGGCCAGCCTGGCGCTGGGCGCCTTCCAGCAGCGGGTCGCCGAGCAGTCCGGCATCGAGCCTGGCGCCGAGATGCGCGCCGCACTGGAGGAGGCCCGACGCCACGAGCTTCCCCTGCTGCTGATCGATCGTGACGTGGGCATCACCTTGAAGCGCATCTACCACAACGTTCCCTGGTGGCAGCGCATGTCCCTGTTCACCGGACTGCTGGGCAGCGTGCTGTCACGTCAGGAGATCAAGCCCGAGGAGATCGAGCGGCTCAAGGAGGGCGACGTGCTGGAATCCACCTTCAGCGAATTCGCCGCCGAATCCAAGTCGCTCTACATTCCCCTGATCACCGAGCGCGACCGCTACATGGTGATGTGCCTGGCCGAGCAGGCGCCCCCCGGGCGATATCGCAATGTGCTGGTGGTAATCGGAGCCGGCCACATGAAGGGCATGGCCGAGCGCTTCAGCGAGCCACTGCCCGTATCGCCCCGGGAAGAGCGTGAGAAGCTGGAGGTCACCCCGCCGCCGTCCAGGATATGGCGCTCGCTCCCCTGGGTGATCACGGCCCTGGTGCTGACCGGCTTCGCCATCGGCTTCTCGCGCAATACCGAACTGGGCTGGCAGCTGGTCGGCGAGTGGTTCCTGATCAATGGGGTTCTCTCGGGCCTCGCCACGCTGATCGCCCTGGCTCACCCGGTCACGGTACTGGCCACCATGGTCGCGGCACCGCTCACCTCGCTGAACCCGACCATCGGCGCCGGCTTCGTCGCCGCCGGGGTGGAGCTGTGGATGCGCAAACCCAAGGTGCAAGACTTCTCCACCCTGCGCCACGACGTCACCGAACTGAAGGCTGGTGGCGCAACCGTGTCTCACGCACCCTGCTGGTGTTCCTGTTCGCCACACTGGGCTCGGCGGCCGGCACCTGGGTCGCCGGCTTCCGCATTGCCGGGGCGTTGTTCGGTAGCTAGCGCGAGAATCCTCCCTCTTCCGAGGCATCGTTGCTCCCGTCGGGGAGCGGGCCATGGGCCTGGAAAAACGCCTCGATGACCTGCGCCACTACCTTGCGCTGGGCGATCGGCAGCGCCAGGTAGCGCTGCAGCACCTGTCGCTCCTCGCCACTGATCGCTGTCTCCCACCGGCCCCGGGCCTCACGAATCTGCAGCCCGGCGGCTTCCCCATACCGCAAGGCCTGGGGCTCGACCCCCAGCCACTCCGCCAGCACCTGGAGCTTTTCCTGCTTGGGAAGGGTCTCCCCACAGAGCCAGCGACGCACACCCTGCAGGGTGACGGGCTTACCCCAGTAGCGCAGGTTGAATTCACGCTCGAGAACGGCGGGCCGTGGCTCATACCCGGCCGCACGCATTGCGGCAGCCAGGCGTTCGGCAAAAGCAATTTTTTCATTCATGCGGCGAATGTGCCGCGCGGATTACACTCGCAGTTAAACTGGAGTTGATCTAATATAGCAACCAATGGTTAACTCCCGTCGTGTCGGTTGATCATCGATGCCAGTCCCGACAGCCGCGGCAAGACCCGGCCATCGGCCCAAAACACAACAGGACACCCCATGCCTGACTCGCTTCAAAGGGATCTCGATGCGAGCTACGATCCGAGGGTATTGGCGGAAACCGCCGGTGCCATACAGCCCCATGGCTGCCTGATCGTCGTCGATCAGCGGTGGCGCCGCGTAACGCTCACCAGCGCCAACCTGGACCGGTTCCTCGACCAGACATCGGCCGATGCGCTCGGACGACCTCCATCAGCCGTACTGGGCGCAGTACCCATCAACCTGCTCGCCGCTCGATTCGGCAAGGGCGTAGCAGGCCCCGTCACCGTCTCCTGCCGACTTGAAACAGCCTCGCAACCACTGCATGTCACTGCACACGGCGTGTCAACCCGCATCATTCTTGAGCTTGAGCCGTGCGGAGACCCGACGGACAACCTGTCGGAGCGAGTGGCCGGCTGGAGTACACGCATCAGCGGGGCCGACAATCCATCTGATGTGCTCTCCCTGCTTCGACAGGCAATTTGCGAACTGACCGGGCTCGAAACCATTGAGGTCTATCGCATCGATGATGACGGCGAGCTGCAACGGCTAACGACCGATGAGGCCAGCGGGGGGCGACGACTCACATGCTGCCCCTTTCCTGCCGCGCTTTCGCATCCAACGGCATGCCTCTTTTCCGATACCGCTCCGTTGCGGGTGATTGCCGACACCAACGCAAGTCCCGTCCCACTGGCCGGAGAGGGAGCGGCCGACCTGGACCTCTCCCATGCCGTGCTGCGCGAGGTCCCAGCCGACGAACGGTGCTGGCTGCGCCAGATGGAGGCGCACGCCGCCCTCGTCATCAACCTGCACGATGCTCAGCGTCGCTGGGGGTTGATTGCCTGTCATGGTCCTCGGCCCCGCTACCTGGCACCCACGCTTCGCCATCTGCTGCAGCTACTGGCTCATACGGCGTTCCAGCGCCATGCCCTGCTGCTGGAACGGGAGGAATCCCTGCGCCGGCGGCAGTTCCTGGCGGTGGCCGCCCGACTTGGCACTCGCCCCCACCGCCCCTCCACCGCCTCGCTGCTGGCAGCCGGCAGATCCTGCAGGGACCACTTCCAAGCCTGCGGTGTGGCCCTAGTATATCAAGGAAAGGCCCTGGCGCTTGGCACGCGCCCTCATGCCAAGAACCTACAGGAGTTGGGCGCTCTTCTCGACCGCTGCTCCCCCGGCACCCTCTGGCATAGCCATCGACTCTCCCAGACATCGCTCGGCGAGACCTTGCTGCCCGGGGGTAATGTCACTGGCATGCTGGCGGCGCCCCTCAACAGCGAGACTCGGCCGGCCGGTTGGCTGCTGCTGTTCCGCCAGGCGGCAGACAGCCAGGACAGGCAACCTCGGGAAAGCGCCCCCTGGACTTCGGCCGACCGACAGGCCGCAGCCGACCTCGCCGGGCTGCTATCGACCGAGATCACTATCTGGCGGACCCGGGGTCGCTGCCGACGCCTGCATGCGCGCAATGCCAGGCTCAGGCGTCTGGCCCATGTCGATCCGGTCGCACAAATCACCAACCGGTTTCGTATCGAACAGATCCTGGAGGCGGAGCTTACCATCGCCAATCACGGCGGCACGCCCTGCTCGTTGCTGCTGCTCGACATCGACCACTTCAAACGGATCAACGATACCCATGGGCATGACACAGGTGACCAGATCCTGAGACTGGTGGCCCGGGAAATCCAGGCTCAGCTGAGGGGATCGGACCACCTGGGTCGTTGGGGCGGCGAGGAGTTCGTGATCATCGCCCCCGACTGCGACCTGCACCAGGCCACCGAGCTGGCGGATCGCCTCTGCCAGGGACTGCTCGATACGTCCTTGCCGCCCGTCGGCCAGGTGTCGATCAGCATCGGTGTTGCTGGATGGCAACCGGGGACACCCCTCGCCAACTGGCTCACCGAGCCGATATGGCAATGTACCGGGCCAAGCACGCGGGACGCGCCTGCGTACGAGTGGCCCAGGCGCAATGCTGACGCCTTACGGGGAGCGGCGTTCCTGCAGTCTCCGCATGGCGGGCGTCTGCTCAACGATTTTCTCGTACCGTCGACTGGCAGCGTAGCTACAGACATCGACATCGGCTTCTCGCACACACCTGCATCAATAGATATCCGGCTCTTCTACCGGCGGCCCGAAGTCGGTCTTGAGGAAATCGAAATCACAGCCTTCGTTCGCTTGGGAGATATGACGTGAATACATCCATCCATAGCCACGACCAAACTTCTCGGCCGGAGGCTGCCATTCCTTTCTCCGCGCAGCCAGTTCATCATCATCGACCAGCATATCGAGACGCCGATTCGCCAGGTCCAGGGTAATCAGGTCACCCGTCTTGAGCAGGGCCAAGGGTCCACCAATATGGGCTTCAGGGGCGACGTGCAAGACACAAGCGCCATAGGAGGTACCAGACATACGGGCGTCGGATATCCTGAGCATGTCACGGCATCCTTGCTTCAGTAGTGCCTTGGGTATCGGCAACATCCCCCACTCTGGCATACCGGGCCCCCCCTGAGGCCCAGTGTTGCGCAATACCAGAACATGGTCGGGAGTGATGTCCAGTTCCTCGTCATCGACTGCGGCCTTCAATTCGGGATAGCTGTCGAACACCAGCGCGGGGCCGGTATGGTTGTGGAACTTGGGATCGCAAGCTGCTGGCTTGATGACCGCACCATCGGGTGAGAGGTTGCCCTTGAGAACGGCCAGGGACCCCTCGTGGTAAACCGGATTGGACATTGGGCGGATCACGTCGCTGTTGTAGACCTCAGCATCTGAGAGGTTCTCTCCCAATGTCCTTCCGGTGACCGTCATGACAGAGAGCTCCAGGTACTCCTTGAGCTGAACCATCAATGCCCGCAGACCACCTGCATAGAAAAAGTCCTCCATAAGATACTGATCCCCGACCGGCCTTATATTCGCCAGTACGGGGACGGTTCTGCTAGCAGCATCCAAATCATCGAGTGTCAATGAAACGCCGGCACGTTGCGCCATCGCAATCAGGTGGATAACGGCATTGGTTGAACACCCCATGGCCATGGCCACCACCTTCGCGTTGGCTATGGACAGGTCCGTCAGAATTCTTTCGGGCGTGAGGCCTCCCAGACCATGTCCACGACACGTCGCCCAGCATCACAGCACATGCGTATGTGGTTGGCATCGGCTGCGGGAATCGAGGATGCTCCAGACAGGGTCAACCCCAAGGCCTCGGCAATCGCGGTCATGGTAGAGGCAGTCCCCATGGTCATGCAGTGCCCGTAGGAGCGTGCGATGCCAGCTTCGACTCCCCGCCACTCCTCTTGGGTGATGGTGCCGGCACGCCGCTCATCCCAGTACTTCCATCCATCGGCCCCCGAACCAAGCACCTTACCTTTGAAGTTTCCGCGCAGCATGGGGCCCGCAGGAACGAAGAGAAAGGGCAGACCTGCAGAGACGGCGCCCAGAACAAGTCCTGGCGTTGTCTTGTCACAGCCGCCCATTAGAATGGCGCCATCCACTGGATGCGATCTTATGAGCTCCTCCGCTTCCATCGCAAGAAGATTGCGATACAACATGGTCGTCGGCTTGACGAAATTTTCCGAAAGGGAAAGCGCGGGAAGTTCAATGGGCAGCCCGCCTGCCTGAAGCACTCCTCGCTTTATATCCTCTACACGATGCCTGAAATGTGCATGACAGGGGTTGATATCAGACCATGTATTGAGAATGGCGATGACAGGCTTTCCCTCCCAGTCATTCGGACCATAGCCCATCTGCATCATGCGAGAACGATGGCCAAAACCACGCAGAGTATCGGGTGAGAACCAGCGCGAAGAGCGCAGGCTTTGTGGATCTCTTTTTGTCATGTCTGCTTCCTGTCGAAATAATTTAAGCTATCTTTTCTTGACACTCAGACTACCCATTCTAGTCACAGCATCGGCATTCAACGCACCATCTGGGACGACCCCATCGAGTATTTGGCGAACTTGCTCTACGGTTTGCAAGGCTTGATAGCTGACTGCCTCAGGTGACATGCCGCCAATGTGTGGTGTTGCGATGACATCGCTCCGCTGAGCCAGCGTGGGGGAGGGGTAGTTGTCATGCTCCTTGCCGACATCCAGTGCAGCACCAGCCAGTGAACCGGACAGCAATGCATGCTCGAGCGCCTTTTCATCGACCAACTCTCCCCGAGAAGGATTGATGAAATAAGCTCCGTTCTTCATGCGTTCAAAAGCCGAAGCATTCATCAGATCAGCTGTTTCCTCGTTCGACACTGCTAGACAGATAACGAAATCGGACTGTTGCAACAGATCGTCGAAATCAACCTGCTCTACCAAACCCATTTCAACGCTGATATGTGGATCGTTAACCAGTACCTTCAAGCCCATGGATTCGAGAACAGGAGCCACTGTCCTTCCAATATGACCAAAACCGATAATACCGGCTGTCTTTCCGGACAACTGTCGCCCCATAATGGGCTCAGGAACACGGCCTTCTCGGTAAGCCAGTATGTAGTCGGGAATATGGCGAGCCAGATTCACCATCTGACCAATGATCCACTCGCTGACCGATAGGGAAAAACCCGGCCCTGCACGGGTCACGACCACACCATTTCTAGACGCGGCGTCGATATCAATATTTCGAACATCCATGGCACAGCGAACGACTGCCAACAGTTTTTCGGCTCGCTCAAACACAGAAGCAGGAATGGGTGTTGCCCGATCTGAAACGATAATGTCGCACGACTCTGCTGCTCTTAGCAGTTCATCACAGCCCCAGGCACTTTCATGCTCCCTCAATGCAAGCTCACCTAATTCAGCCAGGCTCTGGGTGGCCTTCTCACCGTACCAGTTCTTTCTGGCAGAGGGTGTATGGGTTAGCAAAATCCGTGTCATAGTTTTCTCCCGGTTTAACTCCAGGACTCCTCAGGGTTGGTTGAACTTGTAAAGTGCCTGGGGATTATCTTCGAGAATATGGTGACGAGATATCGGGTCAGGTATCCATTCGGCCAGAATATCAAGCAGCACACGATCATCAAGATATCCACTCCTGAAGGCTGGATGCGGCCAGTCAGTTGCCCAAAGAACGCGGTCCGGCGTTGCCGAGGATAACGCCTGAGCAAGGCCGGAGAAGGCTCGAAACTCGTCAATCGTGGTCGCCCCCTGCAAGTAGGGAGCTGACAGCTTGACCCAGGCATTGCCACCATTGAGCAAGTCCAGTAGCTTCCTGAAACCAGTGCTCGCTAGAAAGGAGTGGGGGTTCAGTAGGGCGAAATGATCCACCACAACATCACAACCGAGCCTTGCCAGACGGCGATAGGATTGGATCAGCGCATCTTCGTTCAGCAGCACCTGGATATGCCATCCAAGGGGACGAATGCGTTCGGCCAATGGCTCCAGGGCATCTAGGTCCATTCCATTTTTTGCTGCGGTATTCAGTCGAATTCCGCAGACGCCAGCTCGGTTCAGTTCCAGCAGCTCCTCATCAGTTATGTCAGGAGAAATCACGGCCACGCCCTTGGCCCTGTCGCCTAACACCCTCAAGGCATCGACCAAGCAACGATTATCGGTGCCGTAAACGCTCGGCTGAACCAGAACGCAGTGTGCGATACCAAGCCGATCCAGCATCAAGCGGTAGTCGTCAGCGGTCGCTTGGGCTGGGCGATAATCGGCGCCTACATCCAATGGATACTGTCTGGTTGCACCGAATATATGCGCATGGCAGTCACAGAGGGCGCGACCCACCATGCCGGTCGGCCGCCTCATGACCTTACTCCTGACCTGACGGTATCACAGAGGGCATCGACGCCTTGTCGTAGCAGCCCGATGTCGGCACCCGCGGCGATGAAGGTGAACCCCATCTCACGATAGCTAACCGTGCTGTCGGCATTACCTGCGAGGATCCCAGCCGGGATGCCCTTGTGACGGGCACGGCTGCAGATATCGGCAATCGCCCGCTGCACATCGGGGTGCTGTGGATTCCCCAAATGCCCGAGATTGGCGGCCAAGTCAGAGGGACCGACGAAAACCCCATCCAGACCCTCCACGCCAAGGATATTATCGAGATTATCAATCGACTTTTGACTTTCAATCTGAACCACGACACAGATCTCGTCCTGAGCGCTGGCCAAGTAATTCTTGATGCGACCGTAGCGGTTGGCACGATGGGCTACCGACACCCCCCGAACCCCGTGTGGGGGGTAGCGCACAGCCTTGACTACCGCCTCGCACTCCTCGGCAGTCTCGACAAAGGGCACGAGAAAGCTCTGGACGCCGACATCCAGCAGGCGCTTGATCCAGATCGCGTCATTCCATGGGGGACGTACGACCGGACTGGCCCGCCCACCTGTGACGGCTCTCAACAGATGCACGACATCTTTCAGGTCATTGGGTGAATGCTCACAGTCAAGCAGGATCCAGTCAGCATCAGCGAAGGCCAGGATTTCAGCCGCGGCGGGGCTAGCCATGCTGCTCCACAACCCGAGCTGAAAGTCGTTAAGCGACAGGCTCCGCTTGAAAGCGTTTTCTGATATATCATGCATTATTCTGTCCTTTCATGTGAATCGTAAGTTACGGCCCTTTAATTTGCAGCTCATCGCATCACGGCCCCGGGTATCCAGGTCGCAAGCTCAGGAACCACAAGCACAAGAAGAAGAACCAATATCAGCACAAGAACAAAAGGCCAGCAGTACTTAATGGTCTGATCATAGGAGGTCTTGGCGATACTCGTCGCCACGAAAAGGAGAACGGCGACAGGAGGTGTTGTTGCACCGATCTGGGTGGCCATGACGACAAGCAAGCCGAAGTGAATCGGGTCGAATGCATAAGCATTTCCGATTAACACTGCAATAGGGACCATGATGACAAGAACAGCCAGCGACTCCACAAACATCGTCAGGCCGATCATGATTCCGAGGAAGATAAGAGCCGCCGCCAGCGGTGAGGGTGCAACATCAATCACGAACTGACCGACAATCTGATTAAAATCAAGATAAGAAAGCAGATATCCAATTGATCCGGCAGCAGCAATAATCCCCACCACCATGCCTGTTGTCAGCCCAGCCTTAAATAGAATATAGGGAAGGTCACGAATTCGTACCTGCCGATATACAAACATACTGATGAAAAGCGCATACACCGTGGCCACGATACCGGCCTCGGTAGCGGTAAACACTCCGCCAAGAATACCCCCCAGTATAATTACTGGCGCTAATAACGCTGTCCAGACGTTTCGAGTTGCTCGCAGAACATTCTTTAAATCAAACTTCCCTGTAACGACACGTAGCTCAGGGAAACCTTTCAGGTAGGACATTACATGAGTAACGGCCATCAAACCGAAGGCAATCGCTAAGCCCGGAAGGATGCCAGAGAGGAACAGGCTTCCGATCGATACTCCCGCCATGGATCCGTAGATAATCATCGTCATGCTTGGCGGTATGATCGGACCAATGGTACCTGAAACTGCAGTGATTGCAGCGGCGAAGCCGGGCTTATACCCTCTATCCTTCATAGTGGGAATGAGGATGGAGCCGATAGCAGAAGTGTCTGCTGTCGAGGAGCCAGACACTCCAGAAAACGCCATGCTTGACACCACATTAGCATGAGCGAGGCCACCCCTCACATGCCCGACAAGGGCATCCGAGAACTCGACCAGCTTCTGGCTCATTCCACCCCGAAGCATCAACTCCCCCGCCAGAATGAAGTATGGCAGTGCCAGCAGGCTGAAGGAATCCAGCATACCAAACATGCGCTGAGGGAACAGGGCGGGGTTCAATTCCGGAATATAAATTATGCCACCAAAACCGATGACTCCAATAGCCAAGAGGACAGGAAACCCCATGAGAATCAAAAGTAAAAGCAAGCCAAGAAGAATGATGAGCATGAGGTTACTCCAGTGAGCCAGCTTCGACAAGACGCTGATCAACAGGGGTTCTAAGTCGCCGGACTATCTTCCTTACTGCCACAAACATGGTATATCCACCGCTGAAGAGAAACACGGAATAGACATAATGCATGGGAATGCGAAGACTGGAGCTTGTTTGGCGCTGAGCGACCTCCATTAGATCAAGTGTGTAAACACAGATCCCGAGACCAAATAGAAACCAGACAGAATGAATCATCAACTCGAACCCGTAGTGCATTTTCGGCGGAAATCGATTGCTTATTATATTCATCCCAATGTGGGATCCATAATTGTAAGCAATGGGAATGACAATAAACACTAGCCATATATGCGCAAACCTCTGAAACTCATGACTCCAGCCAAGAGAGCCCCCTAGCACATAACGGTAAAATATTTGCGCAGCCCCGACCACTACCATTGCCGCAAAAATTACAGCAACAGCACTCTCCACCACTCTATCCATGGCCTTTAACAAAACATTCATGAGAAGCCCTGCTACAAGTTATTTTTCAGCATCAGCTTGAGATGCTGGCAATGCCAGGAAAAATGGCCCAGACAAGGATGCACTGCCTGGGCCATTGCCTTTCCTATCTCGTCATATCAAAGTTCATCACGGATAATCTGGAGGAGGTCGGTGGCATTGTATTCGGCGGCCAGCTCATCCTGGACCGGAATGGCAGCCTCCCGGAACACAGAGGTATCAATATGATTCACCTCCATGCCCTGATCCATCAGGAATTCGAAAGCCTCTGCATCACGCACCGGTGTCAAGGCACGATTCACATCGCTGGCATACTTTACGGCAGCCTGCATCGTTTCCTGCTGTCTCTCACTCAGGGCCTCCCACTGGGACTGGGAGCAAGCGAAGACCAGAGGACCAAAGAGGTGCTCGGTAATCGCTGCATAATTAGCCACCTCGTAGTAGCCCTGAGCCTTGGTGACAGACGCTCCATGCTCATATCCATCAAGCACCCCGGTCTGCATTGAAGTATAAACCTCACCAAAATCCATCGGCACTGGGTTGGCACCCATCAGCTCGATTGCAGATTCGTAGACAGGAGTTGGAATGGTGCGAATACTCAACCCACGCAAATCGTCCGGCGAAGTCACTTGGGCATCGGCTGTGTAAACGTTACGGTATCCCCAACTATTGAGGTAGCCGAGAACCTTCAGTCCGGACTCCTCCAGATCTCCAGCGATTTCTTGACCCACCTCACCATCAAGAACTCGAGCCACGTGATCATAGTCTTTCCACAGGAACGGAAGGTCCAGGACGGCGATTCTATCCGTAAAATTGCTCAAGATAGCTGTACCACTTATCATGCATGTGGCACCAGACCCCAGCTGCATACCCTCATACACCTCCCGTTCTTCACCGAGGGCATTATCTGCATACACTCTGACATTGAGGTCATTTGAGAAATCATTGACGTAGTTCTTGAAAATCCATGACGCAGTATGGATTTCTGAAGCCAGGTCTGCGGCCTGGGTGTGCGCCAACCGGATCTCCGTAACACTGGCATTGGCTGCTCCCATACTGAAGAGGGTTGCTGCCATTGTTGTTGCCAGAACGGTACTTTTCTTTCGCATGATTGTTTTCCTCTATCTTTTCTGTTTTCAGTTGCAGAATCAATCCGTTTAAAGCTTGTAATTATTGTCCTGCTTGTCACTTGCTTCCTTGCAACTGCACTCCAAGACCAGCTACAGACACCCTGCCCTTCGCCTCGTCAACTATCGATTCAAAGCCATATTGCTGGTCCGAAGAATCCAGGTGTCTGGTCATGGCTTGCCCTGCAGCAGCAACATCACCGGCTTCAATCGCCAGTAATACTGCTTCGTGCTCTTTCATTGCTTCGGTGGGACGACTATCACGGCAAGCGTCATAGTCTATTGTCAGGTTGATGATCTCCTCGGAAAGAATCTGAATGAAGGCTGCCAACATCGGATTACCCGACGCCTTTGCAATGGCGTTGTGAAAGGCCGAGTCTTCACTCATCGCGGGACCACCGGCTTCGACTTTCTGGCCGTGGGCCTCCCATGCATGCCTGATCCTTGCGGCATCTTCTTGGCTCGCCCGTTGCGCAGCCAGCCGAGCCGCATTGACCTCGAGTATCTTGCGTAGCTCACTCACTACCGCCAACGGCATCTCTTCCAGCCCCAACATGTCGCTGCATAGACGGCGCAGTCCCACATTGCTGACCCCCTCGACAATAGTCCCTCGCTGAGGGTAGGTCTTGACGAGCCCATAAAACTCCAGCTTCTGAATTGCGCTACGCACATGACCCCGCCCCACTTCAAAACGGCTTGCAAGCTCCCGCTCCGATGGCAACTTTTCCCCGGGAAGGAGTTTGCCGTCGACCACCAGCGTCCGAATCTGACGAGCGACCAGATCGGATAGGTCTGGCGTCCGTACGGCCTTGAACAGGTTCGATTTTTCCATGTGCGATACCAAGCGTGGCTGGGGGCTATCATTGGTTAACCAGCTATCTGGTTAACCAGTTGTGATATCAAATTAGCCACACACCAGGTGCTTGTCAATCCATTTCGCTTTCCTGGAAGATCGCCGAGAGAAGAAATTATATAAGATGTTGTTTAAAAAAGATTTTTGCGCTTGACCTGTGTTGTTTCTCTACACACACAGCCAAATCAGAGGATAAGGAAGGGGGAGATTTTCCGTCGCTCTGGAAGCATTATCTGGTAAACCAGGCTCACAGGTTCGTATGACAGGGGAAGGCAGTAACATGAATGGGAACCAGCCGTAGGCACACAGCAGCCTGGTGTAGGGGGCCTCACTACAGGGTTGGGTGGCGTGCAGAAGCTTGAGCTGGATTAGCTCAGCCGGCGTTCCTGCAGCCTCTGCATGGCGGGCGTCTGCTCAACGATTTTCTCGTACCGTCGACTGGCAGCGTAGCTGACATTGAAGACATCGAAGTAATCGTCCAGCACCTGGGCGGCCTCGGCATCTCCCGACTGGCGCAGCAGTTCGGCGGCCACTTCGGCAGTGCACAGGTGCGCCGCCGATGCCGGCTTGCGCAGCTGATAGCGGGTCAACCGTTCGGTGGCGAGTGGCAGCACCGGCAGGCCATCCAGGTAGGGGCTCTTACGAAAGATCCGCCGGGCCTGCCGCCAGGTGCCGTCAAGCAGGATGAAGACCGGGATGCGCTCCTGCCGCTTGGCTTCCGCCACCGCATCGATGCCTACCACGCGATCGGCGTAGTCTGGCTGGTCATCGGGAAAGATGATGAAGGGTGCGTAGCGTGAATCCGCCAGCAGCGCCAATAAGCGCTCGTCCGGCGTGGTGCGGTACCAGGTGAACACCTCGGTGGTTGGTAGCACGTCCCGGATCAGTCGTCCGGTGTTGGTTGGCTTGTGGTGCTCAAGGGGGTGCGTCAGCAGCCAGACACGAGCCATGCTCTCGACCGTTCGCCGATAGGGACAAAGGCAGTTGAGGCGGGGCAGGTTGCAGCCGGGGCAGCGCTCGACGAAGCTCCCGCGCGCCTTGAACTCTCGCCGTGGCGGCCGCGGATGACCCGTTGCGGGATCACGATCGCTGAAATCGCTGGGCGTATCGTCCGACATGAGAGCCTTTGGCGGTGCTGAAAGGGGCAGCATTCTATCATGACTCCCCGCTTAGGGAGAGGCTCCTAGCAGCGTCTCCGGCATCCATAGACGTCCTTCGCGCTTCCATTGACGCACCAACTGAGGCACCCCCTTTCCCGCCGGCTGGCAGAACCTCGCCACGCCAGGGGGTGACAGCCTCTCGGCGTCAGGGTCCACCAGTACGCAGGGGGCGTCCAGCGGGGCATGCTCCAGCAGCGATGCGGCCGGCATCACGGCGAGCGACGTACCCACCACCAGCAGCAGGTCCGCTTCGCCGACGATCTCACACGCCTCACCAAAATGCGGCACGCTCTCGCCGAACCACACTACGTCGGGGCGAAGCTGGCTCCCCTTGTCGCAGATATCGCCCAGTTCGATGCCGCCACGCGGCAAACGATACTGCATGCGGGCATCCACCGTTGAGCGCGCCTTGAGTATCTCGCCATGCAGATGCAGCACGTTGCGGGAGCCGGCACGCTCGTGCAGGTCATCGATATTCTGGGTGATGATACTGACCCGGAAGCCCTTTTTTTCCAGCTCTGCCAGAGCCTTATGGGCGGCATTGGGCCGAGCTCGGCGCACCTGGGCCCGGCGGATATTATAGAATTCAAGCACCCGCCGGGGGTCACGACGCCAGGCTTCTGGGGTGGCCACCTGCTCGATGGGGTGGTCGGCCCACAGGCCATCGCTGGCCCGGAAGGTCTGGATGCCGCTCTCGGCGCTGATGCCGGACCCGGTAAAGACCACCAGGTGGGGGCGCCTCTCCTCAGCCATACCCTGCCTCATCATTGCTGTTGCCTGTCATTCACATGGAAACGGCGAATCTGGATGCGAATCGGTTCAATAGACCAGGCCATTCTCCTCGCTACCGGCAAAGCGCTGCTTGTTGCGGTAGGGATAGACGTCAATGACACGCCCATCCAGGATGGCCTGTTGCAAGCCCTTCCAGTAATCCGCGTCGAGCAGCTCCGGATGCAGCTCATAGAAGAGCTTGCGTAGCCGGATGTCGGCGAACAGGAAGGGGCCGAATTCCTCGGGGAAAATATCATTCGGTCCCACCGAGTACCAGGGTTCGTCGGAGAGCTCCTGTTCGGGATACATCGGCTCCGGAATATGTCGGAAATTGCACTCGGTGAGATAGCAGACTTCGTCATAGTCGTAGAAGATCACCCGGCCATGACGAGTGACGCCGAAGTTCTTGAGCAACATGTCTCCCGGAAATATGTTGGCTGCCGCCATCTGCTTGATGGCATTGCCATAGTCCTTGAGTACGGCCCTTGTCTCGGCTTCATCGCACTGCTCCAGGTAGATGTTGAGCGGTGTCATCATCCGCTCCGTGTAACAGTGCTTGATGGTGACCTTGTCACCCTTGAGCTGGACATTGGAGGGCGCCACGGCGAGCAGCTCCTCCAGGCACTCCGGCGCGAAGTGATCCTTGCGGGCGATGAAGTTGGAGAACTCCTGGGTATCGGCCATGCGACCGACCCGGTCATGACGCTTGACCAGGCTATACTTCTCGCGCACGTTCTCCCGACTCATCTGCTTGGAAGGGTCGAAACGATCCTTGATGATCTTGAACACCGTGCGAAACGACGGCAGCACGAATACCGCCATCACCATGCCCCGCACCCCGGGCGCGATGATGAACTGATCCTCCCGCTTGGCAACCTGCCGGTTGAGCGCACGGAAGAATTCCGTCTTGCCATGCTTGAAGAAGCCGATAGAGGCGTATAGCTCCCCTTCGGGCTTGTCGGGCATCAATTCCTGCAAATAGTCGACGAACTCGCCCGGCACCTGTACCTCCACCTGGAAGTAGGCGCGGGTAAAGGAGAAGATGATCGATACCTCGTCGGACTCGATGAGCACCGTGTCCAGGTGCAGGCCTTGCCCCTCATCGTGAAGCACCGGCAACACCAGCGGGACCTGCTCACCGCCCCCTCGAATGCGCCCCACCAGATAGGCGCCCTTGTTACGGTAGAAGACGCTCTTGAGCAGCTCGACCTCGGTATCCGGCGCGTCGAGAATGGCGGCTGGCAGGTGGCCACGCAGGAACTCGCCAGCCAGCCGAGTATCGCGCTGCAGGTTGTCGAAAGGTGTCTCGAAGGGAGCCCCCGCCAGTGCCCAGTGGATCGCCTCCTCCCATTTTCCTTCCACCGGCAGGCGCCGGCAGCGCTCGATGCCCGAGTGGTGCGCCGCCGCATCCCGGGAGCTGTAGACGAACATCCACTCGTTGCGAATATGGCGATGATGGAAAATCGAACAGAACATCGAATTGAAATAGGTTTCGGCCAGCTCATAGTCGAGACGCTGGCTGATCAGCTCTGCGTAGTGATTCCTGGCCTCTCGCCAACATTCGCAGTGGGTCAGGTCCTCGTCCGCGAATGAACGCTTGAGCCTGTCGAGGGTTTCCTCGACCTTCTCGTCGTAGAGGTCGATGCGTTCCGCAGAGGCCTGCTGCGCCTCCCGCCACGCGGCATCCCGGAAGCGCCGGCTGGCATCCGCAGTGATCTCCTTGAAGCGTGAACGATACTCGTCGAAACCGTGCAGTATGGTGGCGGCAAGGCGATAGGCGGGGGAATGCTTCATGGCGGACTCCGGGCAGCTTGAGGGTCAAGCTTCGCGGATTCGCGCACGATTGGCGAGCCGACCATGGTGGACCAGGGTGTAGTGGGGCAACACGACGTCATCCCATCATCATGTCCTTGTCGCTGGCATGTCATACCAGGGCGGCATGCTTATAGGCCAAGGCCCCTGCGGGGCCAGTGAGCGACGGGGGCCTCATGCGTATCTGTCTGGTCAGCGAAACCTGGTTACCCGAGATCAATGGCGTTGCCCATACCCTGCTACAGCTAAGCCGGGAACTGACGGTTCGCGGGATCGAGCAGCAGCTCGTTCGTCCCGCGCCGATCACTTCCAGCAGGCGAAGCGGCTCCGCTCCCCGCATGCAGGCCGAGCTTCACGTCCGTGGCGTCTCTCTGCCCGGCTATCGAGATGTACGGCTCGGCATGCCCGCCACGCGGCGCATGCTGCGCCTGTGGCAGAAGCAACGCCCCGATGTGATTTACCTGGCCACACAAGGCCCCCTGGGCTGGTCGGCACAACGAGCGGCGAGACGTTTGTCCATTCCCGTCGTGGCCGGCTGGCATACCAACTTCGATCACTACTGCCATGACTATGGCGTGCCTTGGCTGGCCCCTCTGATGCAGCGGGTCTTGCGGCGTTTTCACAATGCCTGTGCCGCCAACCTGGTCCCGACTCGCATGCAGGCCGACCTGCTGGCCAACCAGGGGTTCCTCAATCTGGCAGTGATGGGTCGCGGGATCGACGCAGCCTTCTTTTCTCCCGCACACCGTGATCCTGAACTGCGTCGCCAGTGGGGCGCTGGTGAGCACCAACCCGTCGCCCTCCACGTGGGACGCCTGGCCAAGGAAAAGAATCTCGGC
Source organism: Halomonas sp. BC04 (assembly GCF_000568385.1). Taxonomy (NCBI): domain Bacteria; kingdom Pseudomonadati; phylum Pseudomonadota; class Gammaproteobacteria; order Oceanospirillales; family Halomonadaceae; genus Halomonas; species Halomonas sp. BC04. Next base: position 356 of record NZ_AZQX01000381.1, on the reverse strand, counting down.
CTGCTGCGAGAGAGTTTTCGCTCCATGCTAGATGCCCGGCCCGACATGGCCTTGGTCATCGTCGGCGACGGCCCCGCTCGTCGTTCGCTGGAACAATCGCTTCCACAAGCCCACTTTACCGGCTTCCTGCCGTCGAACGAATTGGCGCGTCACTATGCCAGCGCCGACCTGTTTCTCTTTCCTTCCCTGTCGGAGACCTGGGGCAACGTCGTAACCGAGGCCATGGCCAGCGGGCTTGGCGTCATTGCCTTTCGTCATGCGGCCGCCGCCGAACTGATCGAACACAACGTCAATGGCATGACCGTTTCCCCTGGCGACGCCAGCGGCTTCGCGAAGCGGCAACGGCACTCTGCCAG